>JBMFVR010000005.1:0-25376 GCA_049965895.1 Nitrososphaeria archaeon
ATTTGTGTAATTTGGAGCTATGTTCTGCTGCGAAGGCAATTCTGTTACTGATTCTGCAGCGGTTGTGAATGCACTCACTTCACTTGGGGTTGCCCTCCTCACCGTAACCGTGAATTGCTCTGACATCCTGTGACCTGTAAGCGGATCATAGCTGTGAGACCACATTTCTGTCACGGCCTTGTTCCCGAAGCTACCCAATGATTTAATTGAATAGCTCTGTGCCGGGTTCGATTGCCCCCATGCCATTGGCACACCCACGGTATCCGGCCTTATGAGCTCAGTAAGGTGAACTCTGGCAGCTATCTGAGCACCAGTCAAATTGCTGGTCAGCACTATCCAATCCCCTTCATTTAATCCCATTCCCTGTGCTGCTTCCCTGTTCATCCATATGTACTGTAGCACGTTTTTATGGTAACTGTTTGATGTAAGTGCATAAAGTACTGGGATGTCAGCGGTGTATATGTAAGCAACCTGTGGCACCTTATATTCTACATAGAAGAACTCAGGGGGAGTAGGCTCAAATGTGGGCTCATTATAAGGGCTCTGTGGCTGCTGGTATTTCCCTGGGCTGACCGCATAGCCCGCATTCCAGTCAGGAGGTACGTACTGGAGCAAGGGATCCCAGGTCCTGTCATAACCGTAATTCTTTACAGCATAATAGTAAAGTATGCTGGAGAAAACCTCTATCCTTCCTGTTGGCAACCCTACAGGTATGTCCCAAGGCACCCTCATTTTATTTGATACATAATCATCCCAAGTATTCACCGTTATCACTCCCTGGCTCTTAAGCTGGTTCATAACCTGTGATGGTGTGGTGTTAAGTTTAGAAGCTATCATGCTGCTCTGCACATCGTTGAACGCCTTCCCAACAAACTCCCCCCAGGCCGGGTATGTGCCGGTTGAGTTGAGCTGGTCCAGAAATGGCTGCATCTCCTTTTTCATTGCGCTCACAAGCTGATCAGCCGGAAGGCCAGATGCATTTGCCATTGCTGTTACGTACTGCTCAAAGAATCCAAGCTCATAGGAAAGCAGAACGAACAGGTCAAGCTCCGGTATTGAATATGGATAAACGCGTGGCACTGCCTGCCACCTTTTTCTGTAGCCTGAATCTGTTGTTGCCCCCCTGTCTGTTATTGGTTCATCTCTTTCAATATAAGTGGAGTCCGGTAATATCACGTCGGCATATAGGGCGGTATCTGTTGGCAGGACATCTATCATCACCACAAATGTATTGTTCAACACGTTTTTCCATTCTGATTCCTGCATGTCCTTTGCCGGGTTGACGCAGCAGGTCATCACCATCTTTATGTTGTAGGGCTGATTGTTCCACTGTACCTTGTTATTTACCGCCTGATATATTCCAGTATCTGGAAATAGCGAATATATGGCAGCAGGTTTTAAACCCTGTGAGGTGAGAGTTGAATTGTATGCCGATACAACTGCCGGATGGCCGTGCTTCCAGAATGATGGATTATTGAACGCCATGGCTATGGCCACATAAAGCATCATTTGCCCAGGCAGTTTGAGCACCGGTACTGATGATAGCACCTCAGGTCTCTGGATCAATATGCCTGGCTTTGAAATGCCTGAGCTTATGGCTGAGTTATAAGCCTGAAACAGTTCATAGGCTGAATCCCGCCATGCACCGCTGTATACCCAGCCACCCCTTACATCAATACTGCCCTTGAGCGCCATTATAATGCTTAATGCCCTCCTCCACTGTGTTGAATAACTTCCCTGTCCCCCCTTCAGCCCTGAGGCAATTTCTACCGGTCTCACGGTTGAAACCTTTTTGTAAAACTGTTCTAGGAGAGAGCTGCTTATTCCCGCAATTCCAGAAACATAATTTGTGCTGAAGCCTGAAACACGTTTGGAAAGGAAGTCAAACATTGTACCAAGCTGCTTCCCATCCGCCGTGTAAAGATTTGAAACGTTAAGCGCAGGCCTTATCTGCTGACCGTCAACTGAATAAGCGTTTGTATTGGTGTAGGGAGGAACATCAACTACCTGTCCCGATATTTCGTCGTAAACTTTGAACGCCCTTACTGTGCCATCATCGTACGTTGACGTGTACGGAACTATCACCCCTTGTTCCTCATACGCTAGGAACGGTGAGTTTGTATAATACCTCACAAATTCCTCATCATAATAATCGTTGCTTATAATATAGTTTATAAGTCCCATGGCAATCGCAAGGTCACTGCCAGGCTTAACCGGCAACCACATGTCGGCTTTTGATGCTGATTCGCTCGCCCTAGGATCAATCACTATCAAATAGGCATCATTTGCCAGTCCCTTGCCCAGCCTTGAGCCCTTGTTGACAAACACGCCTGCTGGGTTCCCGTTGTTGCCCCATATCACTATTAAGGGAGAATATTCAAAGTCATCTACCAGGTCTAGACCGTGAGCGTCAAAAGTCCCTATAGTAAGATTGACCCCCAGCTGCTCGCCAAAGAGGCAAGGCTGCATTGGGCTTCCTGCTATGTTCGGTATCTGCGACCCAAAGGTAAATGGAATAAATTCTGGTCTGTAATTTGCGCACGGAATCGCACCTCCACCCAGCACCATTTCCCATGGCTGAACGTTCATTTCCTGCATCTTCCCCTTTATATAGCTGATGGCCTCATCCCACGTTGCCTCCTTAAATGACCATGTGCCCTTGGGCCCGGTTCTTATGAGCGGGGCTTTGATCCTGTCCTTGTTATAGGTTATCATGGTCCCACTCCTGCCCCTTGCGCACAGTTTCCCATAGTTCAGGTTTGAAAGGGGATTACCATCTATTTCCGTGGCCCTGATATAACTTCCGTTCTGCTCAATGTTCACAAGCGCATCGCATACAGATGAGCATATGCCGCACATTGTTGGAACATAAGAATATAAATAACCTGGTTGCAGCTGCTCATCATCCGTCTGAGTTGAGAGCAAGGTAAATTTGAATTTACCTTCAGCTGCAGCAACCGCATATGCTGCGCCGGCTGCAACTACGGATATGCCTGCTATTTTTAGGAAGTCCCTTCTCGATACAGTGAACTTTTCCCCATTCTCCTTTTTATCTATGGACATGACTGTATGTGTTTGGATGTCAGGTGTTATTATATTTTTTTGAATGTATGTCACAATATTCTTATAAAAAATGTACAATTTTACTGTAATATTTTCAATATTTTTATAAATGCACTAAATGATCGACTTTAAACGCTTAAATAATACATATCATATAATAGGAAGAAATGAATCCTAGGGATCCTCGCCTGATTGCCGTCACCCCTGGCTATGTCACTATGGTTGAAGGTCAGCCTGGAACAGGCAAGACGAGCTTCAGCCTTCTTGCGGCCACAAGGAAGGGCAAGATTTTATACATTTCGTATTCTGAACCTGAGAGATACATAAGGGGCAGGATAAAGAGGCTCAACCCTGGGTTCAGAGGCGAGCTCAAATTTATCAGGATGATGGGGGGCCAGGTTGAAAGGGTAGTTTCTACCATAATTGAGCACCTCTCTGCAGGGTATGCGGTAATCGTGGATTCCATAAATGCCATGATTTCAGAAGTTAAGGATCCTTATGACAATCGTACCCTGAATGAACTGCTCTATGGAACCACAAAGGACAAACCGGGTTCATTGATTCTGATATCTGAGGGCACAGAAGGCGAGATAAAGGAATTTGAGTACGTCAGCGATGCAATAGTCAGAATGGGGTACTTTAACGTGTTTGAAAGGAGAGTAAGGAACATAGAAATTATAAAGGACAGAAATTACCCCGTCAGGCAGTCACCTTACTTCTTTACATTTAATAACGGTAAAATGAGGGTGCTGGTCAATTCACTGAAGGGAATAGAGGGCTGGATCCCTAAAAGGTTTGAGCGCATAGTTATGCCCAGCGGCACATGGCTGTTCACCAATGAGTCAAGAATACTGGTTGAACTTGACAGCTCAGTTGGGCTTGTGCTCAACAGGGCCATCAGAGAAACAATTGCGGCCTATTTTCTTCTAAACGGCTTTGCTGTAATATTTGAACTCAGGCCCGATGAGTTCAAGGATGTGATTGCTTCTGAAATCGCTTCAATGTCTGGCGCCAGCGATAGGTTGACCGTAATTGAGCCCCCAATAATAAAGAATCAGCAGCAGGGATTGGACTTTTTATCTGTTGTCAAATCAGCCGTGGACAAGTACAAGAGCATGCCTGTTGCGACGATTGCTGACGTTGTATTTAATGAACAGCTGGCCTCAAGCGACATGTCGTCATATAACATGTATGTCCAGCAGCTGAGTGAAATGCTTTTTAAAGCCGGCGCAATGCAGATCATATTTGCATATACAAACTATTATTCCCTTCCAGTTCAGGAAAAGTATGCCTTTGGAATAAAGAGAATGATTGACGTGTACGGAAACATATTTTGGGAAACTGTCAGACCATCGGGAAACATTTTTTACGTTTCGGTTGACCTGAGGAATAGCCCCAGATTGATCAATTATCCCATGTCCTGAGAATAGACAGAAATCAATTTTGACCTTTAAAATAAGCAAAGTTTAAAGATTGCAAAAATTAATCATATTATGCAAAAAGATGCTTGTTGTGCGGTGGTTCTTTATGGCTGATATCATTTCATCCTTCAATTTTGACAATTCATTTGAAGAACACAAAAATTATGGAACAACAAGGGTTTACAGGCACGCAGAAAATGAATTTGTTATTGATTCAGAAGAAGGGAGGCAGATAGCGTCTGATCCATCAGTTTATGGAACTACCTTTGACGACGCAAATTTGAGGTTGGCAAGGGTTGCGGTGAAATTTATGAAGGATGCTGGTCTGCTTGACGGAAAGGTGGTGCTGCAGCACGTGCTCAGGGCCTCCCTTGGTTACAGAATAAGGGAAGCGCTTTATGAAACAGGGAAGGAGTTCAGGGAGGTTTGGACAAGGCCAGTTTATTCATACACTTCATACAGGGCTCACACCGTGGATGACCTAACCATTTCTTATGATGAGCCGGCAGCGATGCCCAATGCTGGTGAATTTTACCTGCTAAAACCTGACACTGAGGCCACGGGCTTTACATCGCTGAAAATTCTGGATAATTTCTTTAAAAAGTGCAGGTTACCTGAGTGCAGGATTAAAACCCTGGTGCTTTATGGTTTCATCTCCAAGATAGCCATAGACAGAATACGGGGATACCTTTCACAGAGAGGTATCCCAGTCGTTTCGATAGCAATAGAGAACATCACCCCGCTTTCTGAAAACGGCTATGACATGCCACTGTACGGCATCGATGAACAGGCCTACAGTTCCAGGGGAGAAAAGAACAGGTTAGCAGCTGCCGTTCCCATGCAGGTTCTGCGCTTAATGCTTAATTCGTACTACCCCGGGATGGACCAGCCAGGAGACTGGTCAGATAGGCAGAAGACACTCTATGATGGAAGGGCTTGGACCCCAGTTGATCCACTGGTGCACCTGAACAGGAGCCTTAAGATGCTGGAAAGGGTCAGACTCCTGAATAGAACGGAAGAATGGTACAGCGAATTGCATGAAAAAATTTACGTAAAATTAAGGGAAAGGCTTGCTGAAGAAATACAGAAAAATTCCCTTTAACTGCTGCTCATAATCAGTATTGCCATTACAATACCGTATATTGCAACCGCTTCCCCCAGAGCCACCATGATGAGCGCAAAGGTCCTTATTTCAGGCTTATCTGGGTGCTCACCAACAGCAGCAACCGCCGCAGCGCCTGCACCGGATATCGCAATTCCTGCCCCGAGCGCAGCAAGCCCGAACGCTATTCCAGCTCCAAGGGTGCCGAACCCCTTATCTGTGATTGTTTGCAGCAACGACAATAATAATAAAAGCATCATCATAGCTTACCTTCATCTTCCGCTGATTTAAGCTTTTTTAAATGCTTTTCCTTTATGGCTTGATACTCAGAATCTGTCTGGTTCTTGAGCTCATCTGCCTTGGCCCTAACCTTATTTACGGATTCATCAAATTCAGACAACGCTTTTCACCAGCTTTTCCCTGACCTTCTTTGTTCTAGTAAGCTCTTCGCGTTCCCTCTCCTCAAGCACAAACGATATATATGCTATCCTTTCCTGATGTTCTGGCACCGCTATCCTCTCGATGGCGTTCATCAACCTATCTGTATCCTTGAGGTCCTTAATAATCTTGAGCACCAGGTTCCTAGTCCATGCTGCATCCACAATACTGTTTATAAATTCCTCTCCCTTATTGAAGAGCCCATATATGCTGCCCGTGTATGGCAGGATCCAGCTGCTGCTGTGCCCAGTTATTATGGTGTAATTTACATCCATGAACCTGTCATGCTTCACATTCAATTCAAGTTTCCCCTCCTGAATTTTTGACAGCAGCACTAGCTCCTCCTCCCCAAGTTCAAGGTAGAGTTTCTGAAATGTAATGTACAATTCGGTTAACGAAGCAAGGTATTTTGACATCGTTTGCGCTGCCTGATCAGTCTTTTCTGAAAGTCTCTGTATAAGGACATCCTTTTTTGTAGAGAGTATCTTGTCAACTACCTCTGTGGCCTGCAGTTCTTTCTTTTCACTGAGGAGTTCAGACTTTGACACTACGTTTTTGAATGACATTTGAATACACCTCCCTACTCCTATCGCTTATGTTTGTGAGCTCGCTGTCAGGCAGGGTTGAAATAACCTCCCATGCTAGGTTAAGGGTCGTTTCAATATCCCTGTTTTCATAGTGCCCCTGATTCATGAACTTTTTCTCAAACTTGTCTGCAAAATCAAGGTATTTAGCTGATGAGGCAGGAACGCCTTCCTTGCCTACTATCTCTACAAGTGACCTGACCTCTATTGCCTTTGAGTATGAATTGTAAAGCTGGTCGCTGAGCTCCTTGTGGTCAGCCCTCGTCTTTCCTTCTCCTACACCATCCTTCATGAGCCTGCTCAAGCTCATCAGGACGTTAACTGGCGGATAAATGCCCCTGTGGTAGATGTCCTTGTCCAGCACCACCTGCCCCTCAGTAATATAAGCTGTAAGGTCAGGTATTGGGTGAGTTATATCGTCTCCGGGCATTGAGAGTATGGGCAACTGGGTGAGGCTTCCTCTTTTCCCTGTCACCTTTCCTGACCTTTCAAATATCGTTGCAAGGTCGGTGTAAAGGTAACCCGGATACCCCCTCCTGCTGGGGACCTCCTCTCTCAGTATGCTTATTTCCCTGAGCGCTTCTCCATAGTTTGTCATGTCTGTTAGTATTGTAAGCACATGAAGTCCCTGTTCAAATGCCAGATACTCAGCCGCAGTAAGAGCTATTCTTGGCGTTACAATTCTTTCAATCGCAGGGTCCTCCGCAAGGTTAAGGAAAAGCACGCTCCTCTTTAGCGCACCTGATTCTTCAAGCTCCTTCCTGAAGAACATTGCAGTGTCTGCAGGCACACCGATAGCTCCAAAGACCACCGCAAATTCCTCTCCGGTGGCAATTGTTGATTGCCTGGCAATCTGTGAAGCGAGCATATCATGTGGAAGCCCTGATCCTGAAAATATTGGGAGCTTCTGCCCCCTTATCAGGCTCAGCATTCCGTCCATCACTGAAATGCCAGTCTGGATAAATTCATCCGGATAATCTCTCTTATACGGGTTCAGCGTCATACCGTTTATGTCCCACTCCTCAACCCCCACCGGTGACGGCATGCTGTCCAGAGGCCTGCCCAGACCATCAAATATCCTCCCAAGCAACTCATTTGATACTGGAAGCTCCAGAGGCCTGCCCAGGAACCTTACCTTGGAATTGCTACCTGATATTCCCTGAGTTCCCTCAAAAACTTCCACTACGGCAGTTTCCTGACTTACCTGCAGCGACCTTCCAAGGCGTTTCTCGCCGTTGCTCAGCTCAATTTCCACTAACTCCTCATATCCCAGCTTTCCATCTGTCTTTATCACCATTATTGAACCCCTTATGCCAAGAACGCTGCTGTAGGATATTGAACCGCTCATATTGCCATCACCCTCTTCATTAGCTGCTCATAAACCTGATCACTTGTAAGGTTAAACCTGGCCCTCGTAATCTGAAGGTAGGTGTCACCTGATTTCAGCTGGTCCACCGTTGAGCCAGACCTTATCTTTTCAAGCCCTTTTTCATAGAACGTGATTATCAGCTTCATCAGCTGGTACTGAACCATGGGCGGTGTATAGCGGTCAACCTCATGATATGCGCTCTGCTTAAGGAAACCGTCCTTAACCATGTTAGCTACTTCAAGCACCAGTTTTTCCTCTTCCGGCAGCACGTCAGGTCCCAGCAACCTGACAATGTTTCTGAGTTCCTCTTCACGGTAAAGTATATCAAGGGCCTTTCTCTTTGTTTCAGCAAAATCTGGCGTAACGTTTTCACTCCACCACTTTTCAAGCTGCTCCGAATATGCAGAATAACTTGAAACCCAGTTTACTGCAGGATAGTGCCTTGAATATGCTAGATTAGGGTCAAGGAGCCAGAAGGCCTTCACATACCTCAATGTGTGGGTGGTAACTGGTTCTGTAAAATCCCCACCGGGGGGCGAAACTGCACCCACAACTGAAACGCTGCCCGTATCGCCTCCAAGCGTTTTGAAAACTCCGGCACGCTCATAAAATGAGGCTATCCTAGAAGCTAGGTATGCCGGATATCCCTCCTCTGCTGGTATCTCCTCAAGCCTTCCACTGATTTCCCTCAAAGCCTCTGCCCACCTGCTCGTAGAATCAGCCAGAAGCAGGGCGTCATAACCCTGGTCCCTAAAGTACTCTGCCATTGTTATGCCCACGTAAATGCTTGCTTCCCTTGCAGCAACGGGCATGTTGCTCACGTTCGCAATCATGATCGATTTTTCCATTATTGGCTTTCCAGAAATCGGGTCATTCAATTTTGGGAATGTCTTAAGGAGATCGACCATCTCGTTCCCTCTTTCCCCACATCCAACATATATCACGACCTTTGAATTAGCCCATGAAGCGATCTGATGCAGAAGCACCGTGTTATGGTAGAGCACTGGCCTGTCCCTTCCTCCTATGAAGCTCCTTCCGTTGGGGACCACAAGGTCATAAACTGGAAACCTTCCGTGTTCCACTTCAACCCTTTCTATTTTGTCAACTTCAAGTCCTCCGATGCTCCACTTTTCAGACGGCTCTACCAGCACATCCCCTGGGCGTAGGTCAAGTGCATAAGTTTCAGTTATCCCATTTTCGCCTATCCTCCATAGCCTGTGAGCAGGAGTGACCACAATTTTCCTGCCATTTTCAGTTTCAATCCTGACCATTGATTCGCTCACATCCTCGAACACCGCCACCGATTCCGAACGCTCGAGTCTGCCGTTCACCAGCGATGTAACCCCAACCCTGAGACTCCTTGCCCTTCCTCCCTGCACATCAAACTGATCCCTTCCTTTTTCCCAAAGTTCCCTGAGGGTCATCGGTCCTATGTCTGTTATTACTGCTTCTTCTGGTAAAAGGCACTTGCCGGTTCCGAATCCTCCAGGAACTGCCACTGATCCCCCCTTTGCTATTGGAAAAAGTGAATCTATGACCCTTTGCCCAGTGATCAGGGGTTCTGACGGTGGCGACCTGGAGGCAAACGGTCTTGGCACTCTGACTGGCCATTTCTGCAGCATGGAAATACCCTGCTTTTTGCCGTCGGCCTTTATTTCTACAACGCTGTCTTTTACTGTGTATTCCCCTTCAGGCTCCACAGCGGAAACCTGACCGCTTATGCCAGGAGGAACAATTACATAGTGCCTAATCAGCTCAGTCTCATCCACATAACCCACCTTAGCACCCTCACCTACTTCATCTCCTACCTTCACGGTTGGAATGAACTTCCATTTCTTCCCCGTATCTATTGGCTCAGCTGAGTAGCCTCTTGTAATAGTGTAGCCTTCGATGAAGCTGAGAGGTCTCTGAAGACCATCATATATATTGCCCATCATCCCCGGCCCAAGCATCACGGAAAGTGGCGAACCCAGACCTGTTACTGGCTCGCCCGGCTTTAGCGCTGTGGTGAATTCATAAACCTGTATGTACGCGCTGTCCCCCTCAAGCCTTACAATTTCACCTATAAGCCCCAGGTCACCCACCTTGACCATCTCATTCATTAGTGCCTTTCCCATTCCTGATGCTTTAACCACAGTTCCCCTTATCTCAGATATTTTGCCCTTAACCTGCATTATATCCTACCTCCTTCCTTATTTCCCTCTTTAAATTCCTTTTAATTTCGTTCACCATATCATAAACTGAATATGTTGCCATCATGCTGCCCTTTTCCAGGGCAAACCCCCTGGGGAATGGAGCTTCACCCTTCACCTTTACGTCATACTTTTCTGCCAGCCTTTTAACTGCCTCCTCATCATCTTTACCAAAGATGACTGACGCTCCCCTGCCTATTGACTTGTACGCTTTCTGAAAGAGCATATCAAGAACTTTTTCGTACTCAGGATCATGCAGAAGGTCCTCAAGCGCTTCATTTATCAGCCTTTCCTGAAGGTCATCCTCTGTCCTCGATATCAGCCTCCTTGATTCAATCTCCTGTTCAGAAATTATAGAGCTCTTTATTCTCTCCAGCTCCATATCTGATTCTCGCCTAAGTGCACTTTCCTCCTGCATCGCCCTTTCCCTTTCCTTCTGAACCTCATTCAATGCTTCCTTCAGTGCCTGGTCAAGCATTTCAATGGCCTTCCTCCTTTCCTTCTCTATAACCCCTTCAACTTCCTCCAACTAACCCTGACCTCATTACATTCAATATTTCAGATTTAACGCCCTCTGGCTTTTCCTTTACTTCAAATGGCGGATCGACCAGCAGAATAGGATTGGGTGAACGCATCATGAGAGCGTTCACCTCTTCCTCGAGGCCAGCCATTGCACTCCTATCAAGGCAAATGATGGCATAATCACTTGACCTCTTTTCAGCTTCATACAGCGCACTCGTGCCAGAAAGCTCCTCTCCAACAAAGCCCATAAGCCTAAAGAATGTGACAAATCTACTGCCACCTATAGCTAAGCCCTTCAATTTTAAATGATTTATAAAAGGCGCTTTTTAAAAACTTTTGTTCAATATATCTCATATGCACGAAAATTTATTACAAAAATTGCAAAAGTGTGGCATTATTAATATGCAAAAATTTGTGTCATGGAAATCCACCAACCGGGCTAAAAGTCTATCCCGAGCTTAGCAATGTATCCCTGATCATAAATGTGTTTAACCTTTTTCATTTCAGTCACTATATCAGCCATTTCAATTAGCCTTTCCTCTGGGCCGCAGCCAGTAACTATTACGCTGGTTTTATTGCTGCGGTCCTCTATTGCATAAATCAGATCATCTATTTCAATCAATCCAAGCTTTACAGCACAATTTGCTTCATCAAGAACCACAAGGAAATATTCCCCTGATTTAAGAGCTTCGTGTGCGTATTTCAGTGTTTTCCTAGCTGCATCCCTGTGCTCATCGATGTTCTTTTTATCGTTCATTATGCCCACAAACCCTGCACCACCAACGTATAGCTTGAAATTTGGCAAGCTGGAAAAGAACTTTGATTCACCGCTTGCGCTGTTGCTCTTTATAAATTGAACTATCAGAACTCTGTATCCATGACCTGCTGCCCTTATGGCAGCACCAAACGCTGCGGTGGATTTCCCCTTACCGTCGCCATAGTAAAAAATAACCTCCCCTCTCCTAATTGGCTTCATGATAAAGCTATGTGCAGCTTGTCTAAAAACGATTCTGACAAAAAAATTTGATCAATGTTTTGAAGCTATAACTTCAACCTCAATCAAAGCGCCTTCAACGGGTGGCTTGGCGATTATTGTTGTCCTTGCTGGCTTTTTTGTGGAAAACTGACGGGAATATTCCTCATTCATTTCACTGAAAAGGCTGCCTTCACTCAGGTAAACCGTAACCTTCACTATGTTATCCCTGCTCATACCTGCCCTTTCAAGTATTTTGTCCACCTTGGTAAATGCGCTGATCAGCTGGGCAGAAACAGTTGACCCATCACCTATCATGCCAGATATGAAAAGCATATCATCTGAGGCCACAGCGTGAGTGTATGGACCTGCCTTTCCCAACCCATCAACATTTATGTAATCCATGACTGAACATCCAGGCACAGGTTTTTAACTTTTACAGGTTTCTAAACAGCCGTTCCCTTGTTTTATGAAATTATAGGACGAGCCTCCGAGGAGAGCAGGAGACATCCACTGGACGGTTGAGCGAGGTAATCACTGTTACTTTAGGGAGGATGTCAGATAAGGAGATTGACAACGCGGAAACCCCTGTAATTGCCGTAAAATGATGCGTCAACGCTTTTAACCCATGACAGTGTGCTCTTTTTTCCATTCAAAAGCCCAAATGGCCCCTGCTCAGGGACCGTGAATGATTCCCCTTCCATGTTATGGAGTTCTTTGGCTCTGCTTTTTAGCATCTCCAAGACAACTGATATATTGCTAGGAGGAGCCGGAATCATTGATGGTTTGATCCCTGATAAGGAATAGGATCTTTTTAGTATTCTTTCCACGGTACTGTGTTCCCCAATGACTGCCGCCGTTTCCCACGGACACCCAACAGTGCCCGGTATGCCATAAACCATTACCGATTTACCATTCATGGTTGGAATGCCTGAAAATGGCTTACCGAGGCTTATTTCAGAATATGTTATGTCAAATAGCATATGGGTATCTCCATTTAAAAGCTCGCCTATTATATCCCTATCATCACCGTTTATTCCCCTGCCAAACGCATTGGGAACCTTTAGAATCACGCCCCCATACTTTAAAATGTTTGAATCAAGCTTTAATGAACTGTGCCTGTACGGCCTTGACCCGACGGCCCAGAATGACTGGTCAAGTGACCTGCCCATGGGTTCAATAATGTTAACCGCCTTCCCATACACAAATTCAATTATCCATGGAATGATCGCCAGCCTTCTGCCATGCACAAATTCAATGCTGAGCTGCTCAGTTCCTGGCACCGTGCCTCTAACGTAATTTTCAAGGTCATCCCTGTTCCCCGGCTTAAAAGCACAGAGTGCCGTTATTCCTTCAATTTCAAGATCGCCGTAAACGTTTTCCCTGGGCACCAATCCCTGGGCTTCAAGGGAATCCTGTATTAAAATGGAAAAGAGTCTACCTTCGTTACCGCCGAAAGCTCTGAATTCCTCCATTAGCCTGAATTCCTGCAGGTAATCCTCCACCTGCATCCTTAACGATGATTTTTTTTCGCCTATATCCTTCACCACTGACCTCCTGTCATAAAAGTTCCTGAATATGCCCGACATCAGTTTCTTTGCCGCTTCCCTCCTTTCAGCTAGATCTTCACTGTTCACCTGATAAATCCGCCCCTTATGGCAAGGTCTGCGATCGTAAATGCTGTCATGGCTTCAACTATGGGAACAGCTCGCGGCACAACACATGGGTCATGCATTCCCTTTAACTGCAGTTCACCGTTGCTCATAGTTTTAACGTTCACAGTTTTCTGAACCTTGTATATTGAAGAAACCGGCTTGAAGGCTACCCTGGCAATAAGAGGCTCACCGGAGCTGATTCCGCCCAGCACTCCACCTGCATTGTTCGTTACAGTGGTTATCCTGCCGTCCGCAACCTGAAACTGGTCATTGTTCTGGGATCCCCTTAGACTGGCTGCCCCGAAACCTGCACCAAATTCCACGCCCTTCACAGCGGGGATTGAGAAATAAGCCTTTGCCAGTTCAGAGTCAAGTGATGAAAAGACTGGCTGCCCTATACCCACTGGCATCCTTGTAGTCACTGCTTCAATTACCCCACCTAGGCTGTCTCCCTCCCTTCTTGCCCGAATTATTTCCTCTTTCATTTTCCTGTCATATTCTTCAACAGGGCATCGTGTTTCAAAGCTGTACCTCGGCAGAGCGCGCTCAAAGTCCAATTGCTGGCATTCAACGGTTCCTATTCGCCTAGTGTATGCTGCAACCTCTATACCAATTTTCCTGATAATTGAAGCAGCTATGGCACCAGCTATAACGAAGCCAACAGTTATCCTTGCAGAAAACCTGCCACCCCCTCTGTAGTCGTTGTACCCCCGGTACTTTATATAAGCTGTATAATCAGCGTGCCCTGGCCTGACCCATCCCTGCTCCATAAAGTCGTAAAACTCGTCCTTTCCGCCTGTGTTCCTTACTGTGGCAACCAATGGTGCCCCCGTAGCAACTCCCCTGTAAACCCCTGAAATAAATTCAACCTTCTCCTCCTCCTGCCTTGAGCTTGAAAGCTTTGATGTTCCTGGTTTCCTTCTGTTCAACCATTCAGATATTTCAGCTTCATCTATGACCGTGCCTGCTGGTATGCCCTCTATGAGAACCCCTACAGCGGGGCCGTGGCTCTCTCCAAATGAGACCATCACCAGCGATCTTCCAAACGCGTTATCACTCAACGCTTACCACCCTGTACCCCAGACCAGCCATATCATCAAAAAATCGGGGATACGATTTTCTCACTGCTTCGTATCCTTCAATTGTTGATCCCAGCTCAAGCGCCGCATCTGCTACCGCCATTGCCATGACAATCCTGTGGTCATTCCATCCATTTAACCTAATCCCCCTCCTTAGCTCTTCTGGCGGATTGACCGTTATTCCGTCCTCGTTTTCCTCAACCTTTGCCCCCAACCTTGTCAGCTCCGAAGAAATTGCTGTTAACCTGTCACTCTCCTTGAACCTTGCGTGCCTGACACCATTCACTCTAACCTGCACCCTGAGCCCGAGCACTGATACTGGAGGTAGGGAGTCAGGGGAATCCCTTAGGTTCACAGTTAAACTTCCCCTGATTCTACTTTCGCTTATCTCCAAACCATTGCCGTTCATCTTGTATGGAACCTGCAGCTGGTTCAGCACGGCAAGCATCGATGTAAGGTCTGCCTGAGGTTCCCTGTTGCTGATCCCCCTGAGCACAATACCTCTTCCGCTCAGGAGGGCAAGTGACATAAAGAACATGGCAGATGATGCATCAGCAGGAGGTTCAAATTCTGCTGGGCTGTAAACTGCATTATGAACTGTGTATGAGTTGCCGTGCTGCATAACCTCAACACCAAATTTTTTCATAACATAAACTGTCATATCGACATAGGGCCTGGAAACCAGGTTTTCTGCCATGATGGTGGTGCTTTTGCTGAAATAGGGGGCTACCATCATCAGGGAGCTTGTGTACTGGGATGAATCCGAAGATCCTATGGCTACTTCCCCGCCGGACATCCTTGAGGCCCTGACTATCACCGGTGGATAGCCATCCCCCTTCATAGTGGCTGCCCACCCACCTAGGCTCAGAATTGCATCAATTAGTGGTTGTATTGGTCTCCTGAGCAAGCCTGCCCTTCCAGTTAGAACCACGTATCCCCTGTCAACAAGTGTGGAATATGAAGTTAAGAACCTCATTGTTGCCCCAGATTCACCACATATGATCACCTTCCCTGGATTTTCAGGCATTGACCCGCGCACCGTGTTTCCATTGATTCTTACACCGAACGATTTTAGTGCGCTCATCATTACTCGGACATCATCAGGCCTGTCATTTATGACCACCCTGCTCTTTCCGCTAGCAAGGGATGCTATGAGCAGGGCCCTCTGAGCATAGCTCTTGCTCTGTGGTGGTCTGACAGACAGTTTATCCAATGGCGCGTAGGATAATTTAAATTTCATATTATATACCCTGAATTTTCAGGGACGGTCCTTATAACTTTAAGGCCTTCAAAACTGCCTGGAATCCCCCATCCCGGTTTAACAAGGCAGAAGTAAGCTGGTCCATTTCCGCTTATTCCAGCCGCAATTGCGCCCTCTTTTACTGCGCCTATTGCCGGAGATGCGTCATAACCGTTAGCTACCGCAACAAGCATGCCGTTGATTGTCATGGCCTGCATCCATTTACCTTCCTCTATCATTTTCTTTAATTCTATTCCCAGCTCTTTAAGACTCCTCAAGGATTCTACATTTATCCTCTTCCTGTCATTTCTTGGAATTCCAATCAGGACTTCCATTTTATCCTCAATTGAATGCCTAGAGATTAGCCTTCCTTCTTCATTTGACGTAAGCACAATCCCTCCAAGAAGTGAAGCGTATGCGTCGTCATGAGCGCCTGTAATGGAAACCTTCAAGTTCTTTGATGCCGCAGCGGATATCCTGACAGCACGGTCCACATCATATTTGTCGTCTATAAGCGCAATCAGAGCCAGTGCCACTGCGGCAGATACAGCGCTCGAGCTCTTTAGTCCCATTCCTGCAGGAATCTGACTGTCGACCCTGATTCTGAACTTGTTGTTTGTTCCAAGCAGTCTTATTATTTCCTCAATCAAAGAACTGCCCGCAGCTACTATTTTGTTTTCATCGCCAAGATCCACTGTAACGTCAACTGGCAGTGAAACAGCCATCGAAGAACCGTACCCAGAAATTATGGCATTAAGCGCTGACACCCCACCCCATGCCCTGACCCTCATGTGCTCAACCACCCATGACTGCCCTTTTCATTATCTCCCTGTCAGGCTCGATCCCCTTCCATATCTTTATGGAATGAGCAGCCTGTTCAATCAGAATGTCTAGACCCCCTATTGCATTTTTTGAAATCTTCTGAAGGTTTGTGCCATCCACTTTGTACGCAAGGTCTATGGTCAATGCATACCTTCCCTTCCTGTACAGGTCAATCAGCTTACTGTCATCGGCATACATTCCCATGGGAGTGGCATTTACAAAAGCCCCTGAGCCCGTGCACTGACCGTAACTTACGCTGGCCCCCCATGAACTTATAAGGTTTCCAAGGGCTGCAGCCCTTTCCCTGCTCCTGTTAACTATGCAAAAGCTGCTGCAGCCTTTCCTGAACAGCGCAAGGGCTGCAGCCCTAGCTGCCCCACCTGCACCGTAAATCACTGCACTGCTCACGCTGCTTTCACCGATCAGAGAAATAAGCGCGCTCACATCCGTGTTATACCCTTTTAGAGTTGTGCCTTCAACTTTCACCGTATTTACCGCATTAATTATCTGCGCATATCCCTCTGTGCGATCAAGCATTTTTACCACCTCCTCCTTATATGGCACAGTTACGTTAAAACCCCGGGATAGCACTCTGAGCCCATTTACAGCAACCCCAAGGTTTTCCCTTTTAACTTCAAATGCCAGATATATCCCTCCCATGTCACCGAGGACAGCGTTGTGAATCCTTGGTGAAAGGGACCCACCCAATGGGTTCCCTATCAGGCCGTAGAGTTCCAATTTTTGGCTACGAACTCCAGAAACTCGTAAGCTTCAGATTCTTCGGGTTGACCCTCCGCTACCCTTTCGTTCTTTAAATGAGAATAAATTAGCGGTGAACCCAAGACTACAGACATGTACCTTGTAAAGCTGTACCTTTCACCTACAGAAAATGCCACCAGTTTCCCCTTATCTGCTTTGCTGTACAGGTCAAGGACCTGCAATGCCTCCCCCATTGTTGAGGGGCTGTTTACCACCTTCACCAGGCTTGCCCTTTCCCTGTTATCGGTCAATGCACTTTCTATATCCTGCCCTGTAGGTTTTGTGAAAAGGAAGTGAGTTGAAATTAGCAGGTTTAAACCGTTCAGGTCAACTGACTGTGATATTTTCCTATATGTATCTGCTTCAATGTCCAGATATGCTGGCTTGAGTTCCCTTACCACATCCAGTATCTGGATCAGCGTGCTTATCCTGTAATCCCTAGCAAGCCCACCTTCACTTGGAACCCTGTATGTTATGACACACCTGTTCATGATTGAACCAAAATATGAGGCTATATCCTTGGGGTTTAGCATCTTTACAGAATCAAGCCTCAGCTCAACCAGACTACTTGAATTGACTCTTGATATCTTTTTGAATATTTCTTCCAGTGTATTGCCCGTTAAGGAAACCACAACCTTCGCCATTTTTAACTCTCCCTTATCTCTTCATTTACGGCAGTGCCAAAGTGCCTTCCTGACTGTTCGCTTACCATGGCCTTTACCGTGTCCCCGGGCTTTATTTCTGTTACTGCTTTGATGCTACCATCACCACCAACAAGCGATACCGTTTCCGCGTACTGCAGCAGCACAGCGCCGCTCTGCCCTTTTACCCTTGCAGTTATCAGAACAAGTGGCCTCCTTTCAACCTTTGACCTGCCCACTACGACGGTTCTAGAATTGCCGCTCCTATCCACAACCAGAACCTTGTCTCCCGCCCCCAGTTCTGATAGGTACTTTGTCCTATTCGTTCCTGCCAGCACATAACTGTGCACTGCGCCAGCATTTACCCTGAACGGCCTAGGACTGGTGTACTTGGAACCAAAAACCTCCGCGTGAACCAAAAATAGAAATGATGAAAATGAACCAACAAGCATGCCTTCACCTTCCTTTAGCATTTCGGCAGTATCTATGCATGCCCTTGAGCCATTTCCCACAACCTTTACACTATCAACCTGAACATCCACAAGCGTGACCCTGCCCCTTCCCATACCTAATGCATCTGCATATGAAGCGAGTTCATCAACACTTTTTGGTGAAATTATTATTCCATCAACGCCCTTTTCAAGCACGCCACTCAGCATCACTGCATCTTCAACATTCCTTGCTTTGGCATAGAGTGATGCCTTGCCTGCTGTCCAGGATATTATATTTTCTAGAGGTATGACCCTCCAGTCTGCGGTCTCTATCATTATGCTGCCTGTGCCTGATTCCACCGCCTTCTTTATTTTTTCAATGTCTTCACCAGAGGATACAGTGAACGACCTGATTGAGGACTCATCAAAACCTCCCTGAACGCCAGCAAAATCAACGATTCCGTATTCTGTAGCTGCCTGAACAATCTTCTCGCTCTGTCCCTTATCAGACGGTAGTTTAACTATTACCTTCTTCATTGTAAACCCTCAGTGCTTCTTCAATGCTCCTTCCTTCATATATCACCTTTGTCAGCCCCCTTACAACCGCATCTGGTCTCGGGTCCTGAAACACATTTCGCCCAAAAGTGACCCCAGCTGCACCTGCATCAATTGCCTCCTTTGCCATCCTGAAAGCATCACTTATGTTGTTAAGCTTTGGTCCACCGGCTATTGCCACCGGAACGTGGGAGCCCCTGACCACCTCTGAAAACGTCTCCACACTGCCAGTATATGGGGCCTTCACTATATCAGCCCCAAGCTCTCCCCCAAGCCTTACAGCCTTCCTTATAAGGTCGGGGTCATAGGGGTTCTTTACGTTTTCCCCCCTCACGTACATCATTGCTATCAGCGGTACACCAAACCTGTCACACTCATCAGCAATTGAGCCAAGAGATTTCAGCATTTCATTTTCAGCATTTGCCCCAACGTTTATGTGAACTGAAACAGCATCGGCCCCCAGAAAGATTGCTTCTTCAACACTGGAAACTATAACCTTTGAATACGGTGTTTGACCGTAGGATGTGCTTGCTGAAATGTGCATTATTACGCCCATTGATGGTTCATACCTGAGTGCCTTTATTGCTCCCTTGTGCAGTATTACTGAGCTTGCACCTCCAGCCTCAACCTTCTTTACTATTTGAGTTATATCTTCAATGCCCTTTATTGGGCCGTCACTCACTCCGTGGTCCATCGGCACGCACAATATCCTGCCGTTTCTGGTTATTTTTGATAGCCTTCTGAGTTTACCGTTTGTCAAACATCCAGCCCTCCTTGTAGAACATTTCAGCAGTTAGTATTGTGTTGCCAGCAGCGCCACGCACTGTATTATGACTCAGGAGTGAATATCTTATTGAATGGTCATCTACCCCCTTTCTAACCCTGCCTACAACCACGCTCATTCCAGGAACTGAACCTGCAAATCTATCAAGCCTTGTCTGTGGCCTATCTGGCTCTTCCCTGACTATAACAGGTGCCTCTGGAGCCGTTGGCAGCTTCAGCTCCTGTGGCAATCCCCTGAAACTTCTTAGCACCTCCTTTGCATCTTCAGGTGTTATCTTCTTTTCAGTTTCAAGATAAACCGTTTCCATGTGCCCGTCAATGGTTGGAACCCTGTTGCACATTGCTGCTACGTCTATGTTAGCAAATTCAACCTTGCCGTTAACGTACTTGCCAAGCAGTTTATTTGTTTCAACAGCAACCTTTTCTTCTTCATCCTTTATGTAAGGTATGACATTGTCCAGTATGCTGATACTAGGCACTCCAGGAAAGCCAGCCCCACTTACAGCCTGCATGGTAGCTACAACCAGCTTCTTTATTTTGAACTCCTTATCCAGTGGCTTGAGCGTTAGGTTCAACCCTATAGATGTGCAGTTGGGGCCCGTGGTGAGAAATCCGCTCCATCCACGCGTTTTCTGCTTTTTTATGAGCTCCCACGAATCTGGGTTTATTTCAGGAATTATTAGAGGTACGTCAGGTTCCATTCTGTAAGCGCTTGCATCACTGTACGTTGGGTAGTACTTGGCATAAAGGGGTTCAAGCTCCCTCGCTGCATCAGTAGGTAGACAGCTGAAGAACATATCGCCCTTCTGCTCTTCTGGCTTCGATTCCAGCACTGTCATTTCCGCTACATGCTTTGGAGGCTCGTATGAACTTATCCACTCATTTGATTCCTTGAACTTTTTACCAGCTGTCTTTTTTCCTACGACGTACTTTATCTTAAACCATGGGTGGTTCGCCAGCATTCGAACATATTCTGAACCGACCATGCCGGTTGCTCCCAGAATACCAACTTCCAAGCTTTCCTTCATGACATTACACACCCATTGCCCCTTTAATAAGCGTTAAAGCCTCATCTGCCCTTGCTGAGCTCACATATATTTTTATCGTACTGGATATGGTTGAAACGCCATAAAGGTTTATTCCACTTTCTGCAAGCGGTGAGACTAATTTGCTCATGTACCCTGGGGTTGCCTCAAGGTCAAGAGACTTGACCGTTATCTCCGAAAGGCCACTTATGACGCTCACTGCCTTTGCCACCCCTTCCTTTACAAGGATGTCATGCACATTTCCATAAATTCCATCCTCTGAAGATACGTAAGCCAGTATTGCTTTCTGGCCGTAAACCAGGCCATATACTTTCACGTTCATAGATTGAAGCGCCTTGTTAAAGGACGTCAGAGCCTCATCAGATTCTGATGACGGTATAACAGTTATCATGCTCACGTTTTTATCAGTTATGTTTACGCCCATGTTATTGGCTGGGCTTATTATGGTTCCACTATTAAGGCCATCGTTGAGGCTGGTTATCCTTATAACGCCGTCAAGGTACTTAAATGCTTTATAGTGAATTAATCCGCTTCCACCTGCCGAAAGTGCAAGCGCTTCATCTGCATCCAGCTCATGAATGACTTTTACGTTTTGCGCCTTTTTGGGATCTCCTGACATTGCAATTCCAACATCCTTGAATAGCACAACCTCCTTTGCTTTTAGGCATGTTCCAAGCACAACCGCTGTTGTGTCGCTTCCACCCCTTCCAAGAGTCTGTATTTCGCCCTTTTCATTTACCCCTATGAAACCGCAGACCACGGGGACCTTGCCCTGTTTTAAAAGTGGTACTATCCTCTCTTCTGTGGCGCTTCTTGTCCTTTCAAGATCCACGTCAGCGTCAAGATATGAACCGGTAGAAAAGATTGGCCAGTTCTGCAGTGTTGGATCAACAAGAGCAGCATCAATGCCGTTTGACCTAAGCGTTGCCACCATGACCCTGGCACTCACCCTTTCGCCCATTGATATTATTTCAGCCCTGTCCTGATCGTCCTTTATCTCAAGCTTATTGGCAATGTCATCGAGCCTGTTTGTTTCTCCCTTCATAGCAGAAACTACAACAACCACATTGTTCCCTTCTGCATAAATCTTTTTTATTGTTTCAACAGCCTGTTTTATTTGAATCGGATCGGTAAGTACGGAGCCGCCCATTTTAAGGACGTAGATAAAGTAAATCACCAACAGACCTCATTTTACCTCATCATTGCATTATTTTTGGTGTATTAAAGTTTTATTGTTTTTAGTGACATCCCTTCATTGCTTCTCATATCCATCTTAGTCTGCATTATGATTTCCATACAGACATCCGATTGATGCCAGACAGAGGGGTACATCCTTGATGCTATGGATGAAGAGATCACACGGCCTCATCAATGAAGCTTTAGCTGGGCGTAGTTCACTCAAGCCTAGTTTAATTACATTAAATTTAAATTTTACAAACAAGCCACATATATCCAAGTTGAAAAGAAGCGAATTTAACTCGCTGCTCAATGGTTATATCTCATATAAATATCCTCCTGAAAGGATAGTGAGCCTAGATCCAGCTTCCACTGAAACGCTTTTCAGGATTGGCGCTGGAAACAAGGTTGTTGCAACTGATGCTTTCAGCTACAGACCACCTGAAGCTAAAAAGCTGAGAAAGATAGGCAGCTACACTCATGTGTCGCTTGAACTGCTGGACAGTTTTAAACCTGACCTAGTATTGACTAACTGGGAAGCTCAGAAACACATGAGCATGTCCCTTTTTCAAAAGGGTTACCCTGTATATGCAATAAATTATGCTCAATCAATCTCCGTAATATTGCACAATGTGATTGTTCTAGGTTCAATTACCGGAATGATCACGGAGTCAAGGAGGCTCTATTCAGAACTTGTAAATAACATAAAACCAGTTGAATATGAAAGCAGACCAAGAGTTTATGTTGAGTTTGATCTCGGAGGACCAATCACATCTGGCTTTTTAACCCATGTGGCAGACGCAATATGGATTTCAGGAGGCGTTAATTCTTTTGAATTTTATAGGGAACCTTACTTTGAACCAAAACCAGAAGACATTCTAAAATCTGAACCAGACATAATAATCTACGAACCGAAGAGTGGGGATAGTAATCCCAAGGAGAGGTTCATAAGATCACTGAAGGTTAGAGGCCTTGAAAGTCTTGAAAAAGTGCCATTGGCCATTACGCGTGGCGACTTTCTTGCCCATCAAGGACCTGGATTCATAGACGATGCATTGCCCTGGCTAAAGGAGACCATTAGATTTGTCAAACAGTGACCTTTCAGTTAAATTTCACTTTGACACACTGACCATACTAAAGAACGTCTGCCCATTTTAGGCCGGTTGGCAGTTTAGCACCTCATGATTTTCCGTCCGGCAATAAGTAAGTCTTTTATGCATAAATCACTATTATGATCTGTTCGGCCTATTGACCGTCTTTAAACATTGCAATTGCTGCCGCCTATTGTGTCCATATATAATTAAGGAATTTACCGCCGCGCTACAAATAATAATTATTCAAGCGCATTTTGAAACCGGCTAAAGGCAAAAGTGCATTAAACGTATTCCAAAGGTCAGTTTCATACTAGTGCCATAATTAGGTCAATAGGCCTTTGCTAGGACAACCTTCCTTACCGCTTCCCTGCCACACCATGCACATGCGCCATCAGGTTTCTCTTCATCAAAAAGCTCACCCCTGACTTCATAGCCCTTTGTCGTGTCCTTTATCTCATCAGCACACTCCTTTCTTCCACAGAAATTGATCTTGACTATCAAGTTCTGGCTTGAGAGTCTGATTATCTCTTCTCTGCTCCTTGCTTCATGTATGGTACCTGCCTGTGACCTGGTTTTCAGATTGTCCTTCATTTCATCAATGGTCTTATCTATTTCGCCTGAAAGGTCCACCAGTTTAACCGATTTTCTCTTTCTTGTATCTCTCCTGTAAATTGTTACCGTGTTATCCCTCACCTCCTTCATGCCTATCTCAATCCTCAGCGGGTATCCGCGCAGTTCACTCATATAGTACTTTTCTCCGGGGGTCAACTCGCTCCTGTCTAATAGGAACTGGCCTTCTGGCAACATGGAATATACCCTTTCAACATACTGCATGACATCTGCACTTTCATTACCTGAAAGTATTGGAATTACAGTTCCAAGCCTATCACTCAGCTGCGGCGGCACATAAGCCCCGTTGTCATCGCCATGGCACGCAATAAGAGCTCCAAGTATCCTTGATATTCCAACGCCAAGGGTTGTGCTGTACGCATGGCGCTTTTCACCGTTTTCCGCAAGGTATTGGACTTCAAAAGGTTTAGTGAAGTTCTGGCCCAGATAGTGGGTTGTTGCAACTTGCAAGACTTCACCTGTGGGAAGTATAGCATCATATGCAAAGCTCTGGTCAGCCCCCGGGAACCTATCATATGGTTCCCTTTTCACTACAAGAAATGGAATCCCCATTTCACTTAGCCTATGGCTCATCATTTTTATATCTTCTTTTACGTGTTCCATCGCGTCTGATTCACTTGCGAACAGGTTGTGAGTCTCTATCCACAGGAACTCCCTCCCCCTGAACAGTGGTCTTGTGGCTTTTGTTTCATACCTGTATACAGCAACTGACTGAAATGTCCTGAATGGAAGGTCCCTGTAACTGCTTATCCACAGGGAAAACATTGGGTAAAATGCGGTCTCTGATGTAGGCCTTATTACCATTGGCTCGTCAAGGTCCTTCCCGCCTGCACGGCTTACCATGAACACTTCTTCCTCAAACCCCTTGATGTGCTCTGATTCCTTTTTAAAGCTCTGCATGCTTATCATAAGAGGAAACAGCACCTGCTCGTGTCCTCTTTTTTTAAGATCTTCTTCGAACATTCTGTAAAGCCTGCTTACCACCGCCATGCCTCGTGGCCTGTAAACTATCATTCCCTTTACCCCATAACGAACATCGATAAATTCACCTTCCTTTAAAACATAATCGTACCATTCGCTGAACGATTTTTTCTTGGGCCTAGAGCTCATGGACACCCTACTCACATGCTTGAAATATAAGCGTTAGTGGCATCAGGAAACTCGTCTTATAACCGCAATGTTTTTAAATTTACAGGCATTCTGTAATATAATAAATACAATAACCACTTGCGCAACCCTTGAGCAGAAACCGTTTACTGATAATGATCAGAAACCCCTTTAGTCAATAAAACAACTTTAGATAGCGAATGAAAAGTAGCATTTCCTAAATTGAATAGCCCTTTGGTTGAAACTAGACGACAATGAATAATCATTAAGATCCTAAAACATTAGCTAATAACCCAAGTTTTTAGCCATTTTTATACACTAGAAATTATTTGATCATTTCGTTTATTATTATTATTATTGAACATCACATCTATAACAAATTATACACTATGCCATTTATAAGGCGCATCAAAAAGCCATCAGGGGTTTACCTTGCGCTTGTGGAATCTAAATAAGAAAACGGAAAACCAAGGCAGCGCGTCATAAAATACCTTAGAAAAGAAGTGGAGGGAGGTAAGCCTGCAGGGAGAGTGATGAGTGATAACATATCAGTAATTGAGGTCAGGAAGCACCTTGATGTTGAGATCATTGACAGGCTTGCTTCAGAGCTTGGCATCAAGGGCATGATACCGAAGGAAGCGCTTGTCATGGTGTATTCACAGCTTCTTGACAGGCCCAGCATAAACAGGATGGA
>JBMFVR010000006.1:0-23041 GCA_049965895.1 Nitrososphaeria archaeon
GGTTGGAGCCACAATTTTGCACAGAACCCTTGTCAGCCTTTTTAACATGAGAGGTGTAAGAGTTGAGGAGACATATCAGGTTAACATTGGCGGAAACACGGACTTTCTGAACATGACAGTTGAGGAAAGGCTAAAGAGCAAGAGGATAAGCAAAACGGGTGCTGTCACGAGCGTGCTGCCTTACGGTAAGGATCTTGAACAAAAAGGCAGAATCAGAATTGGGCCAAGTGATTATGTGCCGTTTTTGGGCAACAATAAAATATGCTATATATATCTGAAAGGGCGTAGCTTTGCGGATTTTCCAATAGAACTCAAGGTTAAGCTTTCTGTGGATGACAAGTCAATGTTTGCAGCTGTAATGAGTGATGCAATAAGGTTCATGAAGGTGGCCATTGACCATAAATTAAAGGGGGCAATAATCGAACCTTCATCCTATTTCTTTAAACACCCTCCCGTTCAGGCTAAAAGTGATGAAGAAGCTCTGGGATGGGCCACAAAATGGCTGGAAAATTTAAAATGAGCAGTGTTGTAAATGATATATTAGTAAAGAGAATCTACCCTATCAGGAAAAAGAATTCTCACAAGGGGCAAAATGGAAGGGTGATTGTTGTTGGCGGTGGGTGGATGTATCATGGAGCGCCTCTACTTGCTTCTATGGCAGCGATGAAGACAGGGATAGACCTTGTTTATGTGGCAGTTCCAGAACCGGTATGTGAGCCCATAAGGTCATTCAGTCCAGACCTGATTGTCATACCCCTACCAGATTACAAGTTCACCAAGGGGAGCGCAAGAAGACTGTTAAAGCTGGTGCCAGAAGTTGATGCAGCATTGATAGGGAATGGAATGGGCAAGGGTAACTCTGAAGCCATATCTCTCTTTGTCAGGCTTGCGAAAATAGAAAGGTTTGTTATAGATGCTGATGGCATTGATAGAACAGTAGTAGAAAGCTTGAATGGTAAGAAGTCAATTTTAACACCTCATGAGGGTGAATTTAAGAGAGTTAGCGGCATAGACCTATCAGGAATGAAACTTGAAGAAAAGATTGACGCCGTTAAGGAATTTGCTGGCAGAACTGGCACAACTGTGATATTGAAGGGACAAACCGACATAATAACTGATGGAAGATCGGTTATGCTAAACAGGACAGGAAACGCTGGAATGACCGCAGGTGGGACTGGTGATGCGCTAGCTGGGCTTGCTGTGGCCTTCCTGTCAAAACAGGTTGAGCCATTAAATGCCGCTTTACTTGCGGCATACTTTAATGGTCTAGCTGGTGATATGGCACTTGAAAGCTATGGCCTACACTTTACAGCGAGCGATATGATAAAATTTTATCCGTATGTAATGAAACCATATGACCGGCTTATTGAATAGGCCTTTAACCTATGACTTTCTTACCCATCGCTCCTGGCTCCAAGTTGAACACTATAGTCTTTATGTTTGTCATTTCATCTATGCTGAATCCAACTCCTTCTCTTCCTGTGCCTGAACTCTTTGTGCCTCCAAACGGGAAATATCCAAGACCGTGTTTAGGCATATCGTTAATTGTAACTTCACCTACCTGGAGAGATTTTGCCACCCTCCACATATTATAAAAGTTATTTGAGAATACACATGAGTCCAGACCGTATTCGCTCCTTTTTGCAAAAGCTACCGCCTCATCCGCATCTTTCACCTTATGGATGGGTATAACTGGTCCAAATATTTCCTCCCACATAATTTTTGCACTTTCTGGAACATCATACAGTACAGTCGGTTCAACATATGTATCATGTATACTGCCGCCAACAAGCGCTTTGGCTCCCTTTTCTATTGCGTCGTCAATAAGTGATTTAATTCTGAGTGCGGCTGATCTGTTTATTACCGGTCCAACCTTTGCCTGTGGATCAAGCAGTGGATTTCCAAGCCTGTAATTTTTGGCTTCTTTAACTATAAGATCAACGAGCTCATCTGCCACTTCCTGAACCACAAGCACAGCACTTATAGCATCGCACCTCTGTCCAGCGTTTGAAAGGCTTCCAGAAGCTATCTTTTTTGCAGCAAGTGCAAGGTCTGCATCCCTGAGCACAATGGCATATGCTTTGCCCCCAAGCTCCATGTGCATCTTCTTTATCCCGGCTATGGAAACAATGCTGCGCCCTGTTTCTGTACTTCCAGTAAAGCTTATCATGGAGACATCCTTGTGTGAAGCAATCGCATTGCCAATCAGAGAACCGGGTCCAGTAACAACGTTTACAGTTCCCTTTGGGAATCCAGCCATATTAAGGACCTGAACAAACATTATCGTGGAAACAGGCGTTTCCTTTGTTGGTTTTACTATTACGCTGTTGCCCGCCAGCAGAGCCGGAATTATTTTTGCTGCAGGGATGAACAGTGGATAATTAAATGGTCCAATGGCTGCAACGACGCCAACAGGTTCCCGTATTACAAGTGCAATTTTAGATGCTGTGTCCTTTGACCAGTCGCCAGGGAGATATTCCCCAAATATTTTCCTTGCATCTTCCATGGTAAGTCCCATTCTCATGTACAGTGATTCTATTTCGCCGCTTGCACCTTCTCTTGTTTTGCCACCTTCAAGCATAAGTGCATTAACAAAATCTTCCTTATGATCCATTAGTATGTTTCTCGCTTCGTTCATTAATCCAATTCTTTCAATTCCTGCCAGAGACCTTATTTTCTGCTGATTTTCCTTGGCATGCTTTATTGCAAGATCTACTTCGTCAATAGGTGTCCTATATACAGCACCAATTGCATTTTGGTCTAGAGGTGATATAAGATGATCCTTTTCACCACTCTTCTTCCACTCACCGTCTATAAAGAACTTGAATATGGGCAGTCCATTTTCTGTTTCATAAATATCACTAAATTCTTCCGATATTCTAAAACTATTTTTTATATTTTCTATCATAAATTATAAGCTTAAACTGCCTCCTTTTTTGCTTTTCGTTAAAATAAAAAAGAATTTATGTAATGCTGTATAATTTCATTAAATGTTCAATTCTTGATTTGATGCTTGGCCTACCCGAAATGTAATCTATTAATGAAAAACCAAAGGACAAACCGGGAGTCACTGATTTGAAGCTGGCTACCTTTAAAAGCGCTGATATAATCGGCTTCGGTCCAACAATTGCAGCCGCCTTTTCGTCAGCCAAGAACTCTGAATTTCTGCGTATCAAATAATTGATCAGGTAATTGGGTATGCTTGTAAGTGCTGCCAGCGAAAGTCCCATTACTGTTATAGTTATTTCGCTTTCATCATTTTTAATATGCGAAAATTCATGGGCTATTGCTGCAGACATTTCTTCTTTTGAAAATAATTCCAGGGCACCAACAGAAATAGCGATATATGGATTGGAATTTGACCCATTTGTATAAAGATTGGGAGCACTGTCATCATAGTAGTAAACCCTAGGAACCTTGGTGCCCAACCTTTCAGCCATTAATTTGACATCGTTAGTGATAATTTCATTTTGTAGCGGAAATAATCCCTTGGTTTGGGATGTTTTATAATACCCGAATAATATCAAGGAAATACCCCCTATTATGCCCCACGTTTCTGGATTATGTATCAGGAAAACGTACCTCAGATGTGGCAGGGTAAATGGATAAAAAAAGATTCTTAGAAGTCTTGTCATTATTATACGAATGTAATCGGTAAGATAGGGTATAAATGAAGCAAAAACTGCAATAACACCAACATTTATGGCCAGTTTCCTGTTCTCTTTTAAGAGTATAACTAATAACACTCCTACAAGAGAAATTAAAGAGCTTAGAAGAATAACCCTAAAATTTACAAAAATGGGAAACCCGAAAATATAAATAAAAAAATGACCATAAAGCGGGTTCATTAGGTTATTCGCCAGCCAGCTTGTTCAGCAGCTTCTTTATCTCATCTTCACTCAAATCAGTATTAGAAGCAAAATAGGCCATTAGAGGCCTCTTAAAAGCTTTAACAAAATCCATCAGCACAACATTATCATCAAACGACTGCTTGGATAAACTGTATATATAAGACGGTCTTCCATCTGAAACCAGCTCTCTACGCAGGAGACCCTTCTTGTATAGCCTGTCAAGCACTGTGGCAACCGTGGTCAGAGCTATATTTTCGTCGCCAGCCAGTTTTTCATAGATTTCTCTGATGTTTCCGCTCTCTATTTCAGAAACTATTGAGAGAACTTTCAGTTCAAGCGGGCCTATTCCCCTCTTCTTCATTTGTTATTGTACTTTTGTTAAAGGATCAATAAAAACTTTTATCTAGGAATTAATTTTTTTCAATCAAAGATAATTCTCTATCGATAAGAGGTTCCCCTTCGGGAATGATCCCTATGGCAGGATTGAGCAGTTCCTCCAATGTATCCCACTTTATTCTAGATTTCTTTGCCCAATCAAACTTTTTAAGCAAAGTTGCACTGTACACTTTTTCTATAGGTAGATTTACTTTGCTTGCCCAAGAAACAGATACCCGAGGGTCAATATAATTTTTCATTGATGTATTTAGGTTATAATCCTTTATCAATTTGGCCAGTTTTACCTGCATTTCTGCCCTTTTAATTCTTCTTTTGTATGAGTCAGTGATTTTTTTTGGTGGGTTTTCAAGGATATGTCTGAGCCTCTCCTCCTTTTTCTTTAAGCTATTTTCATATGTTATAGGTGGGGTCCTTTTATGGTTAAGTCTCATTGCTGTCATCAAGTTAGCAATTTTTATATAATAAAGTGCCTCTTCAGGGTATTTTATTTCCTGTACATTAACATGGTTCAGGTAATTGAAGTAAGTCAGAGTCCCATGATAAGTTCTAAAAACCTTGGCCGTTAGACCTTTAACAATAGACCCCAAGTACCTGTTCACGATCCTTGAATTTATACCCTCAAATATCTGCCCGTTCTTGGACTTTAATGTAAAATATCTAAGATTTTCAAGAAAAAGCTCTGGTGGGTTGCTGAGTGTTTTTTCCCATAGCACGCTATCCTTTCCCAAGAACTTGAATTTGATCTCATTTTCAAGTATATTTACATGTTCCTTCCTGAGAGTTGTAGCACCTACCGTGTCAGCCTCATCCTTTTCCTTTTCATCTCCCACCCTCATGCAAAGTGAATCTATTAGAAAGGCAACAGTAGCCGTTTTTCTGATTTTAGGGTCACGAGATTTCATGTCCTTAATTATGTGCTTTCTAACTCGATCAATTCTTTTGCCAAGCTCCAAAGCTAAATTATACTTTTCTCTGTTGCGCTCCTGCATTAAATCTACACTTTCATGGAACCAAACATACTTTTCCTTTCCTGTCAATTTGTCTTGCCAATATGCCACCCAAAGCACGTCAGGTCGATGAACTATGGCCTTCCATTTGCCCGGCGGAGCAGTTGCATTTTTGCTTAGGTTAAGAACTATATCACTGTGTGTGATCTGTGATTTCCACCTTCCACGCAGTGGATGATTGCCTCTGCCAATAAATATCCCCGGCACTTCTACCTTCCACATGGACAATGGCACACGCATTCCATCAAGCTCAGCATAGCCGTATTTTTCTTTCAGTTTCAAGTTGGTTTCCTTTATCGCCTGCCTCTGATCCTTTGGCATGTTTTTTCTTTCTGCCTTCTGTCTTTCAATTTCGTTTTTAAATTCAGTAAAATCCATCTGCCTGACGCTATAATTACGAAATGCGGCGGGTAACTTTTTCTTAAAATCTCGTTCAAAATTTTTTACAAAAACATCATCATTGATATATTTATCAATTTTGCCTGCAAAACTCAGCGCCATGAGTTCACCTTCACCATCAAGTGTAACTTTCTTGCCATCTATGATCAGAGGTATTCCCTTTGCCATGTATGGTTCTGGCACATAAATGCCATTATGCTTAAGCTCCTTCCAGTAAATCTCTCTGCTCGTGTTTTCCAAATGGCTTTTTACTCTTTATACTGCAGCATTTAAAAGCGTTTTTACGATTATCCTAGTTGCATGATAACTGACTTGCTGAAATTTATTATGCTTACAAGCACGCCAATCTCTAAAATAACTGGTTTTATAAAAACAAAATAAATTTAACTAGTATGTTAACCGCTCGTAAAGCAGTTTGAGCATGCCATATGAATCAAAATCCAGCTTTTTCCCCTGTTCAATAGCTGTGTCTATTTGTTGCTTTCTGTTTAGCGATTCTAACCCCAACTTTAATGCTATGATTTCATCTTCCTCTGTAACTTTGAACTGAACGTTCTTTTCTTGAGCATAATAAGGAGAAACTACCAATAACAGGCTTGAAAATGAAATCCTTATCCCCCGTGAATTTAGAACTCTGTTGTACATTTCAGTAATTAGCGCCATAGGTGAAGATTCCATGGATGTGCTCAAGGCTCCCATGCTATCATAGGATTTCTGTCTAGCCTCTACCTCCCACGGCACAGCAGACCTGTATTCAGGTTCTTCGTCAGCATATAGGGTATCCTTGGTAATTCCTGGGCCAAACCATATCCTGCCTGTTAAACCCATTTTGCTGGCAGCTTCAGCTATAATGATGTTTGTAAGAATGTCTGTCCTTGCAGGCCATTCGATAGGGGCAATTTTTAAACTGGTGCCTTCATTTCTAACTATTCCTGTTTCTGCAACTATGTCACCCGGATTTACCATTGGGCTCCAGCTGCCAGCAGTTCCTACCCTTATGGTTACTGGTCTTTTGTACATTTTATAGTCTATGTTGGTAAGTATTTCAGTGTAAACAATTTCGGCAGAACCTGGACCCATGCCAGTACAGAAAAGAGTAACAGGCGTTTCTCCATATTTTCCATTATAAATTAGAAGGCCCCTGTTTTCACTTATTGGTGTTGGGTTGTTGAGCATTTTAGCGGCCATCTCTATCCTTTCTGGGCTACCTGCATTAAGAGTGTAACCGCTTATAGTACCCTTTTTCACTTTGATGTGATACGAATAACCAGCACCATCCCTAAATGAATCTTGCAAATCCTTCATACCATGTTTGTGGGTAAAGCTACAATATAAATTAAACTTGAAATTACCTAATCAGTCATTTCAACATCTAATGCATTTTTTATATGTAAAGCGGTTAAATGTCAAATTAATGTACTAAATTATTATTATACTTGGGAGGCGGATCATTCTTGTCCTCTACGCTCTACCATGCGTAAGATTAATTTAAGGCAAACTGGCTTCGGGAAAAACCGCTATGATCCTTTCAGCATGTGCAAAGTTGTGTATATATTCTGAACCCGAAGCTTCTATAATAAAAAGGTAAGCTTGTTGATTCAGATTTCAGTGGAGGCTCTATAGAAATCATAATGACTGCAATCCAGCGAAGGTCTATTTTATAAGGTTATGGTTCCGTTGGTTTTGCCCATAAATTCCAAGCATGGGATGAGGTAATGCGGTCGTCTTCATGCTAAATTTATTATCTAGCGCCAGAATGCGTGCCATTTTGCTTTATTGGGCAGACTTTTATGGAATCCTGGCATATTGCACGCTATCTGATGACGCCCAGCCATTATCATGCCATATGGTATGCCATTGTAGCACATTTCATGTAACCGGCCTGCACATTGCCTCTGGTTATGTTGCAGCTTTGACAGCGACGCAAAAGGCCCAGGGTATAACCTTAATGCGTGTGTATATGAACTATCCATGCTGGGGAGTATTCCGCACATGGCCTTATCAGTGGAGTGGGAAGCGCTCAGCTTTAACCGGGTGTAGTTCCCACGATGATCTGGCGGTGAGGAATCAGCGATTTATGAACAGTTTTTGAGGGGGTAACGGATCAAAAAGTGTATCCTCTACGGTTATGAACGATTTGAAACTATTAGAACGGAAAAAATATGCAGCTTCAATCGGGAAATGGATTTTCGGAATGGAACGTCGTTCTGGAGAAGCATAACGCTTCATGAATATCACTTGCTCAATTCATTGAAATAAAAGCAAATGGATTAAAGATGATCTACTTGTCAAGGTAGGCCGCCACCGGGAATTCCGGCGCTTTATGCTATCGAACCCGGGTCTGGAGCTCCACAGGCTCCCGTGCTGACCACTACACCATGGCGGCCACACCATCGCATCGAGCAGCATTAATTTATTCTTTGTGCTTTATCATTTATAAAACTAGTTATTTTAGAGATAGGCGTGCTTGTAAGCATAATAAATTTCAGCTAGCAGCATTATTGCCATGCTATCTTGATCCATAATTTACAAATCCTGAAAGCTTCGCCCTTCAGGACGGAGAGGAGGTCAGCTCTTCTATAATCTTTTGCTCTTCCTCTGTTAGTTTTAGTGGTTTGGAGCTTATATCTTCAAACGCATGAATTGGGGAAGTGGTTGAAGGTGCTGAGATTATGCCCTTTGAATTGAGCCACGCAATGCTTATCTGTGCAAATGTAAGGCCCCTGCTCTTTGAAATCTGATCCAGCGCCCTATAAAGCCTTGCATTAAGATATCTGTGCAATTTATTCTGAAAGTAGTTTTCAGTGAGCTTACCCCCTTCCAGAGGTGTAGTTGAGAAGATCGGCACGTTGAGACGTATGGCCTGTTTTAATACCTCAGGGTTGATTATGGGCTTCATAGCGCTGACCCCCATCTTGATATATTCCAATTTTGCATTTAGGTTTAGTTCACTGATTATCTTCAGATGCTTTGCCTTTACTTCAACTAATGAAAAACCGCCTATTATTTCGTCAAGGTAAAGGCGTTCGACTGCTTTGAGCGTTTCCCTTAGGTTAACCAACAATGATGGCACCCTGACTTCAATTACATCTAGCTGTCTGATTCCAAGGCGGTTCCTGATAAGTTCAACCTGTTTTAGTACTTCATCAAACCCCGGGTACATCCTGGTAATTTGTGCTGAAATCAGCATATTTCTTCTTTTGACCTCAGGCAGAAGGCCCTTTATCTTGTTTGTTATTTCAGGATTCCTCCAGCTCTGCCTCAGGTCAAGGATCGGTGCACCATTTTCTATTGATTCCTTTATAGCATAAAGTGCACCCTGAAGGTTGAAAGTAAACTTTTTTTGATTTACAGATATGCCAACCAGTCCATTGCTGAACAAATCCAAGTTCTGCATGTTCTATCAACCATTTAAGATTTTAATGTTTAGAACCCCCCGTAATAAACATTCCCATTTTTATTTATTACAAATTTGATTTTAGATAGCTATTTAAAAAACATTTAAAAGAATAAGGTCAATAATATCTAACGTGGTTAATTATTACACTTTAGACGATGTGGAAACAGAAGACCGTCTAGTTTTGATGAGGTCCGACCTGAATACACCGGTAGACAAAGATGGCAATCTAATAGAAAGGGTTAGGCTTGAGGAGGCGACAGTTTCTCTTAGGGATCTTTCCGACGCTAGGACTGTTATAATTTCTCATCAGGGAAGAGTTGGAAGGCCGGATTTTATAGAGCTTGAGAAGCACGCTTTGATTCTGAGCCAGTTGCTTAACAGAGAGATAAAGTATGTGCCCGACATAATAGGCCCACAGGCCTTAAATGATATTAAAAACCTTAAGAAGGGCGAAATACTGCTTTTGAATAACCTGAGGATACTTTCTGAGGAAAACCTTGAGCTGCCCATGGAGGAAGCCGCAAAAACGCTATTTGTAAAAAAGCTTTATCCGCTATTTGATCTTTTTGTGCTTGATGCGTTCCCAACTGCCCACAGGTCCCATCCATCAATAGTTGGATTCCCCTTTTACATCCCAGCCATAGCTGGCAGGTTGATTGTAAGGGAATTAAAGGGTCTTACCCGAATTACACGATTTGAAAAGGGTCCGTATACAACAGTTCTGGGAGGAACAAAGGTAGGCGACAGAATAGAGGCTATGACAGCACTGATAAAAAATGGAAAGGCTAATAAGGTGCTCACGACTGGCAGGCTTGGATTGTTGTTTCTGTGTGCCGCTGGAAGGTTAAGTATACCGCTTTCAGATGAAGAATCTAAATATTTGGCAGCAGCCAGGTACCTGCTAGACGAATATCCCTCCGTGATAGAAATGCCACACGACCTAGCTTATATGGGGGCCAATGGTCAGAGAAAGGAGGCTGATGTAAAAAGTGTGCCAAAGGATTCTAGAGTGCTGGATATAGGGGAGAAAACCATCAGAAGGTATTCACGAATAATAAAAATGAGCGGGACCGTTTTTATAAGCGGGCCGCCAAGCGCATTTGAAATAAAAGGATTTGAGCTTGGAACCGAAGAACTGCTCCTTTCAGTAGCAAAGAGCTCCGCAACTAGCATTGTAAGTGGGGGTCACCTTTCTACAGCCATGCAAAGGCTCAAGATAGCAAATTGGATAGACCATGTAAGCACAGCAGGAGGGGCCTTGATACAGTACCTTTCAGGCAAACCACTGCCACTGTTTGAGGCACTTGAATATTCAGCCTCTAGGATAGAAAAAAACGCATATCCAGAAAAGGTAATATTAAGGCAGCAGGAAATTTAACCGTGGTTCAGCCGAACAACGAAGATCAGAAAAATGAGGAAAGGGTAGAGGGCCTTCTGAAATCCGGCCTCATTTCGTTATGGAAGAAGGCCGCTGCGGAACATATCCGAGATCCTGGAACGTACTATCCATCATATCTAGGATCATGTATGAGAAAACAGTATTACATCTACACCCTGGGCGAAAGGGCAATCCCGGAAGATTTAGCAATTTTCATGACCGGCCAGGGGGTGCATGAAATAGTGGCCAAGGCGTTCAGTGAATCAACAACTGTTGAAAGCATTGAAGAAAAAATAACCTTAGAATTTACTGGCAAAGTAAAGCTGAGCGGGAGGGTCGATATAATAATAGTTGATATCGATGGTAAAAGGTATGTAATTGAAGTAAAATCTGCAAGCAGAATACCTGATAAACCATATGAAAGCCATATGCTTCAACTTGAAATTTACCTACATGCGTTAAATGTTGAAGACGGATTTGTGCTTTACTGGGATAAACGAAGCGGCTCAATCAGAGCTTTTATGGTCAAGAAGGACAACGAATGGCTGGGCAAGATTTATGAAAGAGTAGCTATTCTGGACTATCATATGAGCATTATGCAGCCACCGCCACCTGAAGCTTATCTTGAAGGAAAACACTGGGAATGCAGGCGCTGTGCATACCTACCAGAATGCAACCCCGGACCGCTTGACGTGAGAATTTAATGTCATAATAATAACATAGAGTAAACTATATATACACTAATGCTATTAGCATTGCATGCAAGTTCCAGAAAGATGGTACAATATAATACCAGACCTACCTTTACCGCTGCCACCTCCGGTAGATCCGCCAGATAGTGACAGTTCGAGCATAGAGTTGCTAAACAGGATCTTGCCAGCTGAGGTGGTCAGACAGCAGTTCAGCATTGAAAGGTGGACCGATATACCGGAAGAAATCAGAAGGTCTTATGAAAACTTTGGAAGACCCACGCCCTTGCTCAGGGCAAAGCGCCTAGAAGAAAGACTCAATACGCGCTCAAAGATTTATTTCAAGTATGAGGGTGCCCTGCCCACAGGTTCCCATAAGCTAAATGCAGCAATACCCCAGGCATTCTATGCAAAGAGGGAAGGAGTGGAGGAAGTGGTTACGGAAACTGGCGCAGGGCAGTGGGGGGCAGCCGTATCGCTTGCCGCAGGCACCGTGGGGATAAAATCGACAGTTTTTATGGTAAGGTCAAGCTATGAACAGAAAAGGCAGAGAAGAGGATTGATGGAGATGTACGGAGCAAGGGTTATATCAAGTCCCAGCTCCATAACCAATTTTGGCAGGTCAATCAGCAACGAAAGCACAGGTTCACTTGGAATAGCAATGAGTGAAGCAATAGAATACGCTCTACAGAATGGCTCAAAGTATCTGGTGGGCAGCGTGCTGGATGTCGTGCTCATGTATCAGAGCGTGATAGGTCTTGAATCCATCTCACAGTTCAGGGAAATTGATGAATCTCCGGATATACTTGTAGGATGTGTTGGGGGTGGTAGCAACTTTGCAGGATTTACCTATCCATTTATCGGGTCCGGAATGGCCGGTAAATACGTTGCAGTTGGTCCATCAGAGATACCTAAATTTACTTCTGGAACCTATAAATATGATTATCCGGATACTGCGGGTATACTTCCACTCATAAAAATGATAACGTTGGGCGCCAACTTTGAACCGCCTCCAATATATTCAGGCGGATTAAGGTATCACGGTGTTGCACCAACGCTTAGTATGCTTATCAAACAGGGCACAGTCGTTACAAGAGAATATGGGGAGGAAATGTCTGCTGAAGCAGCAAGGTTATTCGCTGAAACGCAGGGAATTGTGCCAGCCCTGGAAAGCTCTCATGCAGTGGCAGCGGTAATTGATGAAGTGAAAGAGGCTGACAGATCAGGCACCAGCAAGGTTATAGCATTTAACATGAGCGGCCACGGGCTCTTGGAGCTGGACAATTACATAAAGCTGTATGGTGAAAGATGATGCCAGAGCTAGTTATTTACAATACAGTAGGCTTTCCAGACCCTGATAGTTTTACAGAGTTTATAAGGGGTGCTGCCAGGTATGCAGATGTTATCGAGCTGGGTATACCGCCCAAGTTTGCTAAATATGACGGTCCCACCATAAGGAAAAGCTATTCAGTTGCCAGCAGGAACGGTTCAGATTATTTTGAGATGATCAGGAATGTCAGTTCTTATTGCAGGATCGTAGCGCTTTCCTATCTGGACGACCTCGACCTTGAACCCTTTCTAAATAAAATAAGGAGTACTGGTGCTAAGGCTGTGCTATTTCCTGACCTTCTTATTGACCACATGAATGAACTTGATCATGTCACAGCTGCTGTAAAGGAAAAATCACTGAACAATGTGATATTTGTATCACCCTCTGTGCCAGATTCTATAATGAGGTCAGCATCGCTTGCTGCGGACGAATTTGTTTACCTTGGGGTCAGGCCAACCACAGGAGTGCCAACGCCCATCAATATTAACAACGTTGTTAAAAGGACAAGGAGGATCATACAAGGAAAACTGATAGCAGGGTTTGGCTTAAAGGATAATTTAGAAATAGCTCAGGCAATAAGTGGCGGCGCTGACGGAGTGGCAATAGGCACGTCCATAATGAAAGTTCTTGAAGAAAAGGGAGTAGAGGAGGCGCTGGAAGTCACAAGGAGGTTAAAGGAGTATGTCGGAAGCCTATAGGAAAATTCTGTCCAAAATAATGGATGGGATAGATCTTGATATTAACGAATCTGCTCAGCTATGTGAAATGATGTTTGGTGGTTCGCTTTCGGAAGTGCAGGTAGGGGCTGCGCTGGCCGCGCTTAGGGCAAAGGGCGAAAAATCATCTGAAATAGCGGGTTTTGCAACAGCCATGAAAAGGCATGCCATTAAGGTAAATGCTGAAGCCGAGCTCGACACTGCAGGCACGGGCGGCGATGGCAGCATGACATTTAATGCGAGCACCGCAGCATCGCTTCTACTAGCTGGTAAATTAAAAATTTTAAAACATGGTAACCGGGCTGTCAGCAGCTCTTCTGGCAGCGCAGACTTTCTAGAGGCGCTGGGATATAACATAAATATCGGTCCGGAAACTGCAGCCAGATTGTTGAATAACACAGGCTTTGCTTTCATTTTTGCCCAGATGTATCATCCAGCAATGAAGGCAGTAGCTTCGGTAAGAAAGCAGCTGGCAGTTAGAACAATATTTAACATGCTTGGGCCACTTACGAATCCTGGAACAGTAAGTTACAGGGTAATTGGGGTATTTTCGCAGGATATAATGTACGAAATGGCAGAAGCGGCCATTATGCTAGGAATTAAAAGCGCTGCACTGGTGCATGGGGAGCCAGGTATAGATGAAGTGAGCCCCATTGGGCGCACAAAGATGCTGCTCATAGATGATGGTAAAATTAAGGAAACTGAAGTGGTGGCAGAAGACATGGGTATAAGGGGCATAAAAATGAGGGATATTATTGTTAACAGTTCAGCTGAATCAGCAAGAAGATACATTAATGCAGTAAGGGGTAACGACATCGCTGTGCTAAAATTTATTCAGGCTAATGCAGCAGTTGCCCTTTTAGTAGCCAGGAGGGTGAGAACGGTAAGGGATGGAGTTGAAGAAGCACAGAGAGCTACAGATGACGCAGAAAAAAGGCTGAAGTTCATAACTGAATCCAGCTGGGTGGGCACATCATGAAATTGAAAGTTTGTGGCGTTACCAATGTTGAGGATGCAGTTATGGCAAGAGCTCTAGGCGCCGATATGGTGGGTGTAATAGGCATAAAGGGCGCATCCAGGTTCATTGTAGCAGAAGAGCTAAAAAAAATAAGGCTATACATCAAAGATGGGCTTGTTTATGTAACTGATTCATTAGACGCTGCAGTAGAAATGCTGAACATGGCATATGTTGTGCAGGTGCACAGGATAATGAAAGAATCAGAGATGGAAAGACTTGACGGGAGGGGGGAGGTAATAGCCTATGTTCCAGCAACAGAGTATGGTTCACACTATATAATATCCGTAAGAGAGCATGGGTTTATTCCACTGATTCATGCGCAAAATGGAAAATTGAACTCAAATGACCTGTCATATTTTGGCAGCATATCAGATTCTGGTATTGCAGGGGGCATTGGCGTTGACAACGTTCATCAATTCCTATCCAGCGGTGCAATGTTTGTGGATTCCAGCAGCGGCACAGAGGAAAGCCTAGGAAGGAAATCACCGTGGAAAATAAGGCACATGGTGGGGATATTAAAGTGATGCACGAAATTTCTATGGACCTTTATCCAAAACCGTTGGAGCTCTTTATGTCAGTCAGGGGCAAGAGCAACTGCGCTGCACTGCTTGAAAGTGCAGAAGGGCCACAGAATAGGGCAAGGTTCAGCATTGTTGCATGGGGCGAAATAGACAGGCTTTCGCTAGGTCAGCGGGATAGGCTGGACATAAATGTATTCAGAGAAGGGCTTAAACGCGCGTTGCCCTACGATGTCCCAGGAAGGTTCAAGGGCGGTTACATAGGTTATTTTTCATATGAAACTGTAGCAAACTTTGAAAATTTAAAGCTGCCAAATGACAGGGACGGATGGCCACAGTTTGAATTCTTTTTGCCTGAAAACATCGCAGTTTACGATGCGGTTAACTCTGTGGTCTACACTACGGATACCGGCATTAAGGGCTCTCATGTTGATGCCCTGCCCAAGTTTTCGCTTCAAAGCGAAAGTGTTTACGACGAGCAGTTCATAAGGAGCGTAAAGAGAGTGAAGGGGCTTATTGAGCAGGGGTACACATTTCAGACTGTAATCTCAAAGAGTTATAATTATACGATTGAAGGCGATCCCAGCGCCATATACGAAAGGCTAAAGAGAATAAATCCTTCCCCCTACATGTACTACCTAAAAATCGATGACAGGCAGATAATAGGGTCAAGTCCTGAAACACTTTTCAGGGTAGATTCCGGCGTTGTGGAAACGTTTCCAATAGCGGGGACAAGGCCCCGCGGGGCATCACCTATAGAAGACCTTAAACTTGAGAAAGAACTTGTATCTTCGGAAAAGGAAAGGGCAGAACACCTGATGCTAGTGGACCTTGCAAGAAACGACATTGGAAAGGTTTGCATGCCAGGAACGGTCAAGGTAACCGACCTGATGTATGTGGAAAAGTACAGTCATGTGCAGCATATGGTGAGCAGGGTTGTAGGCTCGCTTATGCCAGGACACGATCATTTGGATGTGCTAAAAGCCACATTCCCTGCAGGCACAGTAAGCGGCGCGCCCAAGCCGGTTTCCATGAAAATCATATCCAAGGAAGAAGGAACCGGCAGGGGGCCATATGCAGGCGCTGTCGGTTACTTTTCTGCTGACGGGAATGCTGAATTTAGCATAGCCATAAGGTCAGCATTTATCAACGGGAGCAGAATAAAAGTTCAGGCGGGCGCGGGCATAGTTTACGATTCGGATCCTGAAAGCGAGTTAAAGGAAGTAAAGCACAAGCTCAGAGCTTTGAAGGCATCGATGGGGGTTGAACAATGAATAGCCTGACGCTCATAATCGACAACTATGATAGCTTTGTTTACAATATAGTACAGATGGTGGGGGAGCTTGGTAGCAGGCCTGCTGTTGTAAGGAATGACGAGATTACTGTAAGTGGAATTGACAGGATCAGGCCTGAACGCATAATAATATCGCCTGGTCCTGGTACACCCGAAAAGCGTGAGGATGCAGGCATATCGGTTGATGTAGTGAGGGAATTGAGTCACAGCTATCCCCTATTGGGCATATGCATGGGTCACCAGATAATCGGGTATGCATTTGGAGCTAGGATAAGGCGCGCCAAAAACATAATGCACGGGAAGGTGGGCAAAATCATTGTAACTGCCAACAACGAAATATTTAATGGTCTGCCCCATGAATTTATGGCGACAAGGTATCACAGCCTTGTGGTGGACAATGTTCCTGATCCGCTAATTGTGACAGCAGTTTCAGCAGAAGACGGAGAAGTAATGGCGATCAGTCATAAGAAGCTTAAAGTTTTTGGCGTTCAGTTTCACCCCGAAAGCATAGGAACATCCTATGGAAGGATGATCATATCTAACTTTCTTGGAGTGAAGGAATAGGCATGTGGTTGGACAGGGTAATTAGGGCAGCAGAGCTAAGGGATAGGGTAAAGGGGAAAAGAAGAAGGAGTGTTCACAGCCTTTCTGAATCTATAATTAATGCCAAATCCCGTGGCATGAACCCAATAATAGCTGAGCTGAAGAGGGCATCCCCTTCAGGATTCAGTTCAAATCTGGATGCACGCAAATACGTAAAATTTGTTGAGTCAGCCGGCGCTGCAGCCTTGAGCGTTATAACGGAGCCAGTAGCGTTTAATGGGTCATATTCATTATTGAGGCGCGTTTCATCCGAAGTGAATATACCGGTCCTGATGAAGGATTTTACAGTGACCGAAGGACAGGTAGAAGATGCGTATGTGCTTGGAGCCGATGCCGTACTGCTTATAGTGAGGGTTATAAACGATAGTGAAAGGTTGAAAGGCCTTTACAGCATGGCGCAGTCCATGGGAATGGAATCTATTGTAGAGGTACACAGTGAGGAGGATCTGGAATTGGCTTTGAATTTAAAGCCTCGCATTATCGGCGTAAATGCAAGAAATCTGCAAACATTGGAAATGAATTTTGAACAGCAAGAACGCATTTTATCAGCTTTACCGGGTAACATTTTAAGGGTGGCAGAAAGCGGAATTGAATCAGTTGAGAGGATAAATAGGCTCAAGGAGCTTGGGGCAGATGGTTTCCTAATCGGCACTAGCCTGATGAAAAGCCCGGAAATGATCTTTAAATACCTGGGCGCAAATAAAAATTAGTCTACCAATAAAATAATTTTATTTATTAGTATATGCCCATCCAAAAACATTGATAATTGTTATAAAAAATTTAAAAAGGGGCTTCTATCAATCAACAATGGTGAATTTTAAAAATGTTTGCACCATCAGCAGGGTATGATAGAGCATTAACCATATTTTCGCCTGACGGAAGGCTGTATCAGGTTGAATATGCCATAGAGACGGTAAGGAGAGGAACAATTGCGATAGGGATTAAGGTAAATGACGGTGTCGTTCTGGCTGTTGAAGAGAGAATAAAAAAGCTTCAGAGTTCTAGGCTGAGTCAGAAGATATTTCAGGTCGACGATCATATAGGGATTGCGGCAGCAGGATATGTGCCTGATGCCAGGGTTATGGTTGATTCAGCAAGGACACTGGCTCAGAACAACAGATTGCTCTATGATGAAGAAGTAGAAGTGGAAACTATAGCCAGAAAGCTTGGAGACCTAGCTCAGCAGTACACCCAGTACGCAGGGGTTAGGCCTTTTGGCGTATCATTAATCATAGCCGGTGTTGACAAGGAGGCTCCAGCGCTATATTCGACTGATCCAAGTGGAACTTATTTGGAATACAATGCAATCGCGATAGGCGGGGGGAGCGACGTTGCTAATGAATTTCTTGAACAGAATTATAAGGATGATGCACCGTTTGATGATGCCGTTAACCTTGCATTAAAGTGTATACTAAAGGTAAATGAAGGCAAGGTTGATCCGGTAAACGTCAAGGTGGCAATCATTGAAAGTTCCAGCAGGAAAATGAGGATGCTGTCAAAGGAAGATGTTTCAGCAAAGATTGAAAATCTAGCCAAAGAATGGCAGGCGTAAATTTTAAAAATGTCATCCAAGCCAGTCGTCGTGAAAATTTCAAAGGGATCTGAAAAGTTTGAAATTCTTGTAAATTCTGAAGCGGCATTTGAATACCGTCAGAACAAAATTAAGGACCTTGACAAGGTTCTTGTTGTAGATGAGGTGTTCACTGATTCATCAAAGGGTCAGAGGGCTCCTCGCGATAAGATCAAAAAGGCGTTTGGTACGGATAACATTAAAGATGTTGAAAGGGAGATACTACTCAAGGGGGAATTGCCGCTTACGACTGACCAGAGAAGAAAAATGGTTGAAGAAAAGAGAAGGCAGATTGTTGCCTTTATTTCTAAGAACTTTGTTGATCCCAAGACTGGCTTGCCTCATCCTACCGTCAGAATTGAAAAAGCCATGGAAATGGTAGGTTCTCCCATAGATCCTATGAAGCCTGCAGAGGAACAGGCCAAGGGAATAGTGGAAAAGTTAAGACCTTACCTCGCCTTAAAGACCGGTAGCGTGACCCTATCATTCAAGATCTCCTCAAAATATGCATATCAGGCAATAAAGGTTCTAAAGGAGTTTGGTGAGCTAAAGGAGGAAAATTGGGGTAGTGATGGTTCTCTAAGTGGCAAAATAACAATGCCTATTGCCTCCCAAGCGGCATTTCTGGATAGGATGGCATCTGTAACCCACGGGGAGGCTGAGGTGAAGCTAATTGAGTAAGAGCGTTGTGCCAGGCGACCTAGTTGCTAAGGGAAATTACAGAATCTATAGCAATGTAATAAAGAACGACGGTGAATTTTATTCAATATTTGTAGGCAATGCTGAGGTGGCAGGGGGAAGGGTTAAAGTAACCAGATTGTCTGGTCCCTATATTCCAAAGATAGGCGACCAAATAATAGGCATGATAACCGATGTGCAGCCTCTGGCCGCTACTGTGGACATAAATTCATATATAAATGGGTATATAATGGCAAATGCATTTTATAAAAAGCGCATTGATCCGTCAAAGCGAGATTTGAGCGAAAAAATTAGGGTGGGTGACCTACTAAATGCTAGAGTCAGCAGAATTGAAAGGGGAAGGGACGTCTCGCTCAGCCTTGAGCAGAGGTGGAGAGTTGATGGCGACGCCATATTTTACATATCACCGGCCAAGGCCGCTTATTTGTTAAAAAGCAAAAGCAATATAATAAGCAAAGTAAAGGCTTCTACAGGAGCAGGTATTGTTATGGGCATAAATGGCGTAATTGTGGTTAAGGGGGAAAAGGATTCAATCAGTAAAATTAGCGAGGCTGTAAAGGTCATTGAAAATCATATAGGCCTTTATGGACTTGAGGATGCCATAGTGGGGGTTTTGGGCTAAAATGGGTAATTTAATTGTTGATGGAAAAAGGACCGATGGGAGAGGGCCACTTGATTTAAGGCCACTTAAACTAGAGGTGGGAAGCATAAAGAACGCTGCAGGCTCAGCATACATTGAGCACGGAAAAAACAAAATATATGTTGCAGTTTATGGTCCCAAGGACAGTCACAGGTACGGAACTAGCATGGAAAAGGCGGTAATAAGGTGCAGGTATCACATGTCGCCATTCTCCACTGATGAAAGGAAATCACCCCAGCCATCAAGGAGGGAAATAGAAATTTCCAAGGTGATAAGGGACGCTTTGGAGTCTTCACTAATTCTAGATGAATTTCCAAAGACCCTTTTAGATATATATGTAGAGGTGCTTCAGAGCGATGGCGGCAGCAGAAGTGCAAGCATTTCAGCCGCATCCATAGCGCTGGCTGATGCCGGAATACCAATGAAAGACCTTGTAGAGGCAGTGGCCGTTGGAAAGGTTGACGGGACGCTGGTGGTTGATCTGAGCGATAAAGAGGATAAGGAGGGGGAAGTTGACCTGCCCATAGCTTTTATGCTAAACGAAAATATGATAACGCTTTTGCAGATGGACGGCAAAATGACCACAGAAGAATTTAAAGAAGCGGTAAAAATGGCAATGGATGCTGCAAAGAAAATAAAGGAAAAACAAAAGGAAGCTTTGGGTAAAAAGTATTTTGAGAAGGTCGATGAAAAATGATGCCAAAGAAAGGACCGATAATAAGCAATCTTAGGAGGGATCAGATACTCAAATCACTAAAAGAGGGGAAGCATATAGACGGTCGTGATTTGCTTGATCAGAGGCCAATCATGATTGTGCCAGGAATAATTGAAAAAGCAGAAGGGTCAGCAATGGTAAAACTAGGAGACACACATGTGATAGCAGGGGTCAAGGTTGGTGTGAGCACGCCGTTTCCCGACACCCCAAATGAAGGAATATTGATTGTTAATGCAGAAGTGCTCCCTACAGCCAGCGAATACCAGGAACCAGGACCACCTGACGAGGATTCTATTGAGCTTGCGCGCGTGGTTGATCGTGGAATAAGGGAAAGCAAAATGGTGGACTTCTCAAAGCTGGTCATAGAGCCAGGAAAGCAGGTGTACACAGTCTTTGTTGACATAAGCGTTCTGGGCATGGATGGAAACCTGTTTGATGCTTCATCGTACGCCGCGGTGGTAGCACTTATGACTGCAAACTTCAGCACATATAAACTTGTGGACGGTGTCCCTGTTAAAACTGACAATAAGATGGCCATGCCGATATCTGACTTGGGTGTTTCCGTAACGTTTGCAAGGATCGGCGACACCATAGTACTGGACCCAACTTGGGAGGAGGAAAGCATAATGGACGCAAGATTGACTGCCGTATATGATAGTGAAGGAAGATTGTGCGCAATGCAAAAGGGTGGCAGTGGTGGGCTGAAAATTGATGACGTGTTTCAAATAGTTGATGCAGGCAAAGCGAAGTATTTAGATATTAGAAAAAAGATAGTGGAGGCGGTAGAAAATGCCAAATCTGGGAGTTAAGTACGGGTTAACATTAAGAAGAAGGTACCTTGCAGCATGGAAAAAGCTGAAGAAGAAGAGGATATGCCCCAAGTGTGGTTCAAGGACATTTGCAAGATCAAACAATGGAATATGGGAGTGTAGCAAATGCGGCTACAAGGTAACCGGAGACGCCTATGAGCCATAATGGCGTAACGTTGAAGATAACGATAAGCGGAGATAATGCTGTAGCAAGGGCTCTAAGTGCGGCGATTGACGGTTCCAAATTTACAAACGGGACTTTTGTGATGGAGTCGGAGCACAAGAACATAGGAGATATGAGAGCGCAGCTGAATTCAACCCTTAGAGTTATAAATGCCGCATTGGAAAGTATGGAGAAGGTAAAATGAGCGAAACAAACATTCCACCGTGGCTTCAGGAAGAGCTTGCAAGGTATGATCAGCTTCAGCAGACGCTGCAGGCTCTCCTTGCGCAAAAGCAGCAAGTGGATCTTGAACTTGCTGATATAGAGAGGGCTATTGAAGAGCTTACGAAGGAGAGCGAGGATGTGCAGGTTTACAAGATTTCCGGCAGCATAATGATAAGGTCAACAAAACAGGACCTCTTGAAGGATCTGGGAGAAAGGAAGGAACTTGCAAATACAAGAAGAACAATAATTTCGAAGCAGGAAGAGAAGGTCAGGCAGAGTCTGCAGGAAGTTCAGGCAAAAGTAAACCAGGCTCTTAAGGGCCCTGCTACAGCTTGATGGGCCGGTAGCTCAGCATGGTTAGAGCGTTCGAGCATTCCGAAAGAGTGCGACGAAGCTGATAACCGAAAGGTCGCCGGTTCAAATCCGGCCCGGCCCACTAATCTTTTTATTTTGGTTAGTTCAATTAATATTATTGAAGATTCATTATCTGAGTAAGAAGGAGATTAAACAGTATTCCTCAGAGATAATGGAGAGAACAGGCATACAATTTGAACCGGAGAAGGTGCTGGAGCTAGACACTTCTCTCGTCCTTATAGGAGATGGGTTCATGATTCATGATAGAAAGAACGGTGTTCTGTATCCATTCCTTGCAGATAAAATTTCAGACCAATTACCGCACCTGCACGTCGATGAGGGCGCCGCAGCGCGAATAAAACAGGGGGCCAATATAATGCGACCGGGAATATTGAAAATTGATAGCAGGTTAAAAAAAGGATGGCCGGTAATGATTACAGACGGAAAGGAAAGACTTGCCATAGCAATATCTATAATGGATTATAATGAAGCCATTACTGCACAAAAAGGGGTAGTAGCAAAGAACGTTCATCGGCAGGGGGATCAAGTATGGAATGCAGTAATCGAATTTATTAAAAAGTACCACAAACCAAAAGAATAAAAATATCCATCATAAGGGTAAACGCTAATTCTTCAATAATAAATCATAAAGTGACATACTATCACGCAAGATCTTTCCATACCGCTTTTTCATCATCATATATGTGCGTCATTTTTTTCGTTGGTATTCATGAGCACAAGAACGGCACACATATACCTAAAAAATTTTGGGCTTGTAAAAGCCATCTAGCACTTTCCATACCCCTGATACGGAATCACTATTAGGTTATGGTTTCCGTTAACCATGTTAACGTACACCTTCAGGAGTTATCATCTGTTTGATGCTTAAACTCCTTGGATATAACCCAATACCCTCTATCCCGTCCGCGAACGCTTCAGGGATTGCCTTTTTTATCGTATTGTATGCAGCGTTGAGGTCAGCATGTATGAGTGTGCCGTTATGTGATTGAAAAATGCCCCTCTTTATGCGCCTGCCCATGTACGTGTCATGCTGTTCAATACTTTCATTGTCTAGGAAAGAGCATTTGCTGGTGTAGCTTTCATCCAGTATTACCACGTCAATTCCAGCTTCCTGCCCCTTTATCTGGTTGATCAGCGTGTTGAAAGGCATCTGAACGAAGTTCTGGTTGTTTGTTCGCCCGAGGTCTGCTTCCAGCCAGGGTTGTGGCCAATTACAATAGCATCTATATTTTTCGTTAAAGCATAG
>JBMFVR010000007.1:0-22233 GCA_049965895.1 Nitrososphaeria archaeon
AATCAGCAGCAATAGTTCCTGATAGGCCATTGTTTGCACGTGAAAAGGTTAGGTCTTCAGGTGATATCATAGCAGCAGTTGTAGCTGAAAGGGAATCAAAGGCAATCGAAGCAAGGGATCTGGTTGAAGTTGAATATGATCCAATAAAGCCGGTGTTTGATCCACTGGAAGCTCTTTCCCCTGATGCTCCAAAAATTCATGAAAATGGTAACATTGCCAAGCACATAAGGGTGGCAAAGGGAGATGTTGAAAAGGGCTTCAACGATGCTGATTTAATTGTTGAAAATACATTTAGAACCCAATTCCAAGACGCAGTTCCAATGGAAACTGAAACTGCGTTTGCAATTCCCAAGGATACTAACCGTATATTGATAATAGGTTCAATGCAATCACCTCACAATACACAGGCAGGAGTTGCAAAGGTTCTGGGTTAGCCTCTTGAGCGCGTAGAGGTCATACAGGCTGTAACGGGTGGAGCTTTTGGTCCAAAATCAGATGAGACCCCTATTGATGTGGCATCCATAGCTGCCATAGGCGCGTTGAAAACGGGAAAACCTGTGCTAATGAGTATGAGCAGAAGGGAATCCATGATAGCTCATACCAAAAGGCACGCATCTGTGATAAAGCATAAGACAGGCGTTAAGAGTGATGGCAGGCTTACCGCTTCGAGGGTTGAAATATACTTGGATGGTGGAGCCTATGCTTCACTTGGTGTTCTGGTAATTGTAAGGTCTACATTTCATGCCAATGGACCCTACGAAATACCTAACGTTCTTAATGATGGATATAAGGTGTATACCAATCACACTTATGCAGGAAGTTTTAGGGGATTTGGTGCACCACAGGCCATATTTGCAGCTGAATCACAAATGGACGAAATAGCAAGAAAGCTAGGTATTGACCCCCTTGACCTGAGATTGATGAACATGCTTAGACCAGGAAGGCGCACTAGCACAGGTCAGCTTATGGACGACAGCTGTGGCCTTCCTGAATGCGTTGATGCTGTGGTCAAATCAAGTGACTACAGAAGAAAAGTTGCTGAATATTCAAGTCAGAATGGAAAGTTGCGCAGGGGTATAGGAATGGCAATACTACATCACGGAAATGCGCTCGGTCCTGAAGGGAACGATTATGCATATGTTCATCTTTCTGTCGACAAGCGTGGAACGGTTCATCTTGGAACCGGCTTAACAGAATACGGCAGCGGAGCCATATCTGGGCTAGCCCAGATAGCTTCTTCAGTTCTGGGAATACCTGTAGATTACTTTACCATTGACAGACCAGACACTGACAGGCATAAGGAATCTGGCCCAACCGTTGCATCCAGAGTAACTGCGATTGGTGGAAATGCATCACGTGAAGCCGCATTGAAGCTCAGAGAAAGGATAAACGCTGTAGCTTCTAAACTGCTTGCATGTTCACCATCCAAGGTAAAGTTAGTTGACGGTTATGCGTTTTCAGAGGATGATCCCAAGAAAACCGTTTCTTGGGAAGAAATAGTTAAAGCCGCATTTGAAGCTAACATAGAACTTAACGTTATCGGTTACTATATGGCTCCAAGGTGTATATGGGATGAAAGCACCGGCCTTGGATCACCATACAATCAGTACACATTTGGAGCAGCGATAGCAGAGGTTGAAGTTGACATGGAGACAGGCATTTACAGAGTGCTTAACTATCATGTTGCATTTGATGTTGGAAGGGCAATAAATCCAAAGAACGTTATAGGTCAGATTTACGGCGGAACAGTTCAAGGTCTAGGCTATGGAATGATGGAGGAGCTCGTGCATATCAATGGGCAGGTAGTTAACCCTAACCTTAAAGACTATTATATACCAACAAGCATGGATATACCAGAAAAGTTAGTGCCAATAATAGTTGAGAAAAGGGGAGCAATGGGTGTGTATGGTGCCAAGGTGATTGCTGAACCGCCAATAGTACTACCAGCACCCGCCATAAGGAATGCAATTTTCAACGCAACCGGCGGGTCTGTTAATGAACTGCCAATAACATCAGAGAGAGTTTATAAATCAATAGCGCATTAGTTAAGTGAAGGTTATTATTTTTTATATAGCCTTATTTCCCCATTAGGATCATTAATTTCAATCATTTTTTTCCCGCTTAAATCCACCGTTTTTCCATCGATATCTATAACCTGCTTCCCGATCTTTCTAACTATGTTCCATTCCTCCCCATCAAAAACTACATACCATTTGTCTGAAGATCTATTAAATCCATACGTCTGTTCGGTCTCCTCGCCCGCCTTTCTTGCCGCAAGTTCAATGGCCCCACATTTGATACACCTGTAAAAGTCAATTGAGCCTGAAAGCTCATCATCTATATAAACTTGCCTTATTCCATCCAATCTGAAATCATGGTCACAATCCATGCATCTAAATTTAATTTTTGGCTATATTAGCATTTTTACGCTCAATTTTTCTTGCAAACGTAAGATAGGCAGTGTGACCCACCATGATGCCTGACGGTCTTGTTCTGCCCTCAGCCACCACCATTCTTCTAAGCATTATTTCCACGGTTTCATCAACCCAGAATCCAGTTTCCTTAAGAGATTTGTCGAGCTTTTCAAGCTGATCTACAGTTGGCAACAGGAAGCCAGCAGGCGCAGAGGGTTTAAGTGAATACCATATTTTCTCTGTATAGAGCCAGGGATCTCCTAAGTCTATAAATGCGGAATCAAATTCTGATTCGGGCAGTGACCCATCAAAATTTCTGAACTCAACCCAGTTTTCCAGTGATGCCTTTTTCAAATTTTCCTTTGCAATTTCCACAAATTTTTCGTTAATATCGTATGAAACTATTATACCAGTTGGCTTTAAGCAATTGGCTATATATGATGTAAGTGCGCCACTTCCTGTGCCCATCTCTAGCACCTTCATACCCGGCGTTATTCCAAGCTTAACCAAAATATAGCCAGCATCTTTGGGATAAATTATTTGTGTCAATCTTCTGTATTTCATTATTATATCTTCAAGCGTGGGTTTTAAAAAAAGGTAATCAACGCCAAAACTCACTCTAGACCCGAACGGCAGACCTATAATTTTATCAATTTCAATGGTCGAAAGGTGAGTTTGGAACTTTTTACCTATTTCAGCCTTTATTAGCCACGTCCTGTCTCCATATACAATGAGCACAAGATCTCCATATTTTATTTCTTCCATACAATAGCCTTATCTTGCTGCCTCATAAAATATACTGTTAAGAAAAAATAAATAATTCTTTCATTTAAGTTCTTCAATAATTTCCACGCTATGACTTGCACCTATTCTTGAAGCTCCAGCATTTATCATGTCCATGGCGTCCTTTGCACTGTGTATTCCGCCAGCAGCCTTCACTTTCGCCCTTCCCTTTACTGTCTTCGCCATAAGCTCCACATCATGCACAGTAGCTCCTCCCTTGCCGAACCCAGTGCTCGTCTTAACAAAATCTGCACCAGCATCAACAGCCACTTGGCATGCCTTGACTTTCTCCTCATCTGTAAGGTACCCAGTTTCAATGATAACCTTTAGCAGCTTACCGTGGCTCTTTGCAACCTTGCTAACTGCGGCGATATCATCCTTTACTACATCCCACTTGCCCGATTTTGCTGCAGATATGTTCATTACCATGTCAAGCTCGTCAGCTCCATCCTTGATCGCCATTTCTGATTCAAGCGCCTTTACCTCCTTGTAGGTTACACCAAAAGGAAAGCCTATGACACTCAGCACCTTGACGTCAGTACCCTTTACTAACTCCTTTGCCAGCTTTACATAATATGGATTAACTATCACGGAAAAGAAATGGTATTTTTTTGCCTCTTCACAAAGCTTTTTTATGTCATTTTCAGTAGCAAATGGATTGAGCTGTGTATGATCTATCATTTTAGCTAGTTCTTCCTTTTTCATCAGAGAAGAGTTAAAGTTAGTTTAATATAAACTTATTTAACAAACCGTATTAAAATGAAATTAACCTTACCATATCTCCGTCTTCAAGAATATATGAAGGCCCTACTTTCAGCTTTTTACTGTTTCTTACAACAATGGCCTGTCTAAAATTTATGTTAAGTTTAGATGCAATACCTCTTACGTTTATTCCATTCTTTACTATAAGAGGCTCTCCGTCCACAAGCCAATCGGAATTTAGAGTGTAAACTCTTATAACTGAAAGCGCCTTAAGAGCTTCAGCAAGATCAAGTTGGGGATTACCGGTTGCACTCACGGCCACTTTCTGCATGCGCCCAAAAAGTACAGCTTCAACATCATCCATGGTAGCATCTTCACTCAGCTTTACTACACTGTTTATCATGCCGTATTCTTTAAGAAATTTCCTCAGCTCAGATTCGTTTATGGTAAGGGAGTTTCCAATAATTCTTATTCCGCCGGCAGGTTTTCTTTCTATTTCAACTAGTTTTCTTTTGTTCTTTACTAGGTCTATACCGTAACCATCAAGTATTGTGGATACATATTCATAATCAGAAACTATTAACGCATCCATCTGTTTAATTATTTTTACAAAGTTATCTTTATTACCCATGCCCAGAGGTGCATAGTAGAGCTGAACGTCTATGTCAAGTGCCTTAATGGGAGCAACAAATGGCCTTTCAAACACTCTATAGGGAGGTGGCTTTGTGCCGGTTAACATCATATATTTTTCCGAGATTTCGTTCTCCACAAAGGCCAATGTGGGGAACTTGACCTTTGTAATAGTCCATGGATCCTTCCTTGTAACCTTCTTTTTTCTATTTTTTTCTATTTCTTCCTTAAGGTTTGTCATCTGCCTTTTAAGTGAAACTTCAAGTTTTTCTGTGCCCTTATGATGAGGCATTTTTGAGTAAAACAACTGAAGGAGTCTAAGTTTCTCAGCCGGGTCCTTGGCCATGGAAGCCTTGGCCCAGATTGCCTTTGATTCTTCTGTCAGATTTGTTACCATTTTGTTTTTATCTATGAAATTAAAAAAGGAATTTAAAAGTATTCCTGATGGTTAGCGCAAACGCTGAGGTCTTCTACATATTCTACCTTTTTTCCATCGAATTTAAATGACTTGATTATGACATTTACACCACTATTTATAGCATTAAAAAATGCTTTGGAAAATGCAGGATCGGTTTTAAAATTAGGGTAAAAGCACTTTGCATCGTCTCTCATTACAAGCATCATAAGAACACCATTTTTGCCGTTTTTAGCAAGTTCTGCAAGCTTCAACATATGCCTTTTCCCTCTTTCAGTTGGTGCATCAGGGAACAGCGCTACGCCATTCCTAACTAGAGTGCATCCCTTAACTTCAACAAAAGTTGAATTATATTTGAAATCTAGCCTGCAATTTCCAACCTTAACTTCTGGACGGGCGGATTCAGGAAGAAATTTTTTAGCTATTATATTGTGCACTCTGCTGTCAACTATTACCCATCTACCGCTATTATTGGCAGCGGTTATTGAACATTTGGTTTTCAATCCTAGGGTACTTCTGACCAGCACTCTGCTTCCATTATAAATCAACTCTTCCAACCTTCCAGGGTCATGGAGGTGACATAGATATTTTCCATTATTATCTTTAATTTCTACTAGAAACCTGTTTAACCTTTTAATCACCGTAGCTTCCCATACTTTTTCGTTAAATTCATAAACTTTCATTTTGGTAGCAGTGCGACAGGAGGCATTTTCCTTTTATGTTCACTATTTCTGTAAAGCTCAAGCACTTTTTTCGCCATTTCGCCTTCTTCATTTATAATACTTTTTTCATTATCTCTTTTTTCCAGTAATCTGTAAAGTATTTTGTCAGCAAACTCATAACTTACTCCTAATTCATCTTCTGCCAGTTGTCCCCGCCACAGCCTAGGGCTGCTTCTCTTTTTTATTATGTTTTCAGGTAATCCAAGGTAGTATGCAAACTCGCGCAGTTCAGTTTTGTAGATATCGCCTATTGGAAGCAAATCAACGCCACCATCACCGTACTTAGTATAGTATCCAAGGTAGATTTCGCTTTTATCGCCAGTTCCAAGCACCAGCAGGTTTTCGCTATTGGCGTAAAAATATAAAATTGACATCCTTATTCTTGCCTTAAGATTTCCCTGCGACCTAGTATCTAGTTTTAACTTTGTTTTATAGGCATCAAGTATCTGATCTATATTAATTAAATTGATTTTTATTCCCAAAATGTCTGCTATTTTTCTAGCGTCATTAATATCATTTGATGGTGTTGAGTCGCTGTCAGGCATAATAAGCCCTAGCACACTGTCCTTGCCCACAGCCATGCTTGCCAACCAGGCAGTTATGGATGAATCTAGTCCGCCACTAAGGCCAATTACAAACTTTCTTTCATTACCATATTCTTTTATGAACCGTATTACTGTATCTAGCATCAAATCAAACTTTATTCCCCTCAACGACGTTTTTTCCATGTTAGAACTATTTACCAGCTAAAAATTAAGTTTTTATTAATTTTAAAATTTATTAACAATGCATTAGTAAATATGATAATCAGCGTGTTCTGTAGAGCGGTCAGCAAAAAGCTTATTTCAACATAATTTCGAGCTAGTGATATGTCAATTTTGGTGTTGGTAAGGCATGGTGAATCATTGTGGAACAAGGAGAACCGTTTTACTGGATGGGTAGATGTTCCCCTTACTGAAAATGGTGAAATGGAAGCAAGGAAAGCTGGAAAATTGGTCAAAGAGGCAGGCATACAATTTAATGTAGCTTATACCAGCCAGCTTGACAGAGCAATAAAAACACTAGAAATAATGCTAAATGAAATAAAAGTCAAGCTTCCGATAATAAAAGATTTTCATCTTAACGAACGGCACTATGGTGATTTGCAGGGTTTAAATAAGGAAGAAACAGCAAAAAAGTACGGCCAGGACCAGGTTCACCTGTGGAGGAGAAGCTATGATATAAAACCACCCGGAGGGGAAAGCCTAAAAGACACACAGAAGAGAACAGTACCATTTTTCCAGAACACCATACTGCTCGATTTAACTCAATACAGAAAAAATGTGTTAGTGGTTGCGCATGGTAACAGTTTAAGGTCAATTGTTATGTACTTGGAAAACATTGAGCCAGAACAGATAATTAATGTTGAGATACCCACCGGAGTGCCAATTGTCTATTCATTGGATGAAACAGGAAAAATAATTTCTAAAAAGATATTGGGTAAGTTAGATTAATTAAATGGTTTTTAGCTAGTCATAGCATGGTTGACCGCAAATTTAACATAAAATATGATTTCATTAGCAGGTATTCAAGCATTAATTGGTCGTTTCCCAACATTACAGATTGTCCTCTATGTAATCCAGACAGTGAACTTGTTTTCTCCATATTTAGAAAATCGGGTTATATTAAACTAAGCAGGGAGGCAGAGGACGACTGGAGCGTAGCGGTCATCAATCACCCGTTTCCCATGGTAGATGACAGTTACGAAGGAGAATGGAATGACTGGCCTCTGAGGAGCGAACCAGCAAAGGGCAGGCATTATGCAATAGCTCTTGGTAAGGAACATGCCGCATTTCATGAATTATCGAAGGATACAATAATGGAAGGCCTGTATGCAGCTCAGGAAGTTTATAAAAAATTTAGTGAAATAAATCGAGTGGTATACGTTGTTGTTTCACTTTTTTCTGCTAAGGGCTCTGATATGAACGGGCATCCTCACTTTGATGTTATAGGTCTGCCGTATATTCCAAAAATGATTGAAGATCAATTAAATGATTTCAGAAGGATATATGAAGATAGAAATGAATGCCCAGTGTGCGATATCATAAAATCAGAACAGGGAAGCAACAGGGTAATATATAGCGATGATAACTGGATTGCACTAATACCTTGGTCGCCAATGAAATATAACGAAATCAGAGTCTTACCATTAACGCATTATAAACAGTTTCATAAGCTAACTCAGAAGGAATTAGAAAACTTGGCATTTATACTGAAAGTGGTAGGTGCTTCAGTAAGCAAACTTACAGGGCAGGATTATTCCATATCATTTAGTTTACCTCCACCAAAGAGGTCAACTAACTATTTTCACATGTTTGCATCTATATTTTCAACAGAAAGGACAGAAGATTCACTGTTTAATGGATTTGGCATCTTGCTTACAGATTCAGAAAAGGATACGAAGGATATATCAAGAACATTTAGAGGTGTTCTCAAAGATTTTGTAGGACTTTAATCACTTATATGCATATACTATTCCGCAGCAAATTTATTGAGTATGGGCTCTATTAGAATGCAGTGTTAAATTCTGCATATTGTATTCAGCTTTGATTTAAAATAGCATTAAAGCAAGTATGTTTATTTCCCACCGCGTCAAATCATCGTATAATTTATTAATGTGCTAAAATCATGTGACAGGTAGAAATTGTCTTCAGATATGGAATCTAAGATAAATGAACTGGCAAACCTTATAGGGCTTCTGGAAAATTACTATGAAAGCATAATGTCCAGAATATACCTAATTTCTCAGGCGCTTGAAGACTCTACAGCGGCATTAAATGCAATCAATGCACTACCAAACACTGGGGCTTCTGAAATAGTGCTGCCGGTAGGCGGTGATGTATATGTGCAAGTTAACTACACACCTGAAAGCAAAATTATGGTCAAGGTAGGTGATGGGGTTGTGGTTATAAGAAGCAAGGACTCCACGCTCACATTTTTGAATAGTAGGATAGAGGAGTTAAACAAGGCACTGAGTGCGGCTCAGGGAGATAAAAATGAAGTGGAAAACAGGCTCAAACAAGCAAGGCTTGAGCTCAATGACCTTATGAAAAGATCCGAAAATGTTCGATAAGCTAAAAAAGAGCTTTGAGGAATTTGTTGAGTTAATCAAGGGAAACAGAATTACTGAGAAGGATATTATTAATTATTTTGAAACAAACAAATATGAATTACTGGAAACAGACTTGTCCTTAGAAGTCATTGATCATATTGAAAGTACAATGATTGAGAAGGTCAGGTCTGGTCAGTTTGATAAGGTCGATGACAGAAAAAGTGCTGTGATTCTGGCCTTGAGGAATTCAATTTCAGAAATGTTTCCTGAACCAATAAACATAGAAAATGCCATAATGGATAACAATATTCCTTTTATTATAACATTTCTTGGGATAAACGGAAGTGGAAAGACAACCACTGTTGCCAAGGTTGCAAAAATGTTAAAGGATAAGGGTCTAAAGGTTATAATGTGTGCAGCTGATACATACAGAACTGGGGCCATCGAACAGCTATCATATCATGCTAAGGCTATAGGTGTAAAGGTGATTGCTAAGGAATATGGTACTGATCCTGCTTCAGTGGCTAGAGATGCTGTTGACCATGCAAAGACCAACGGATATGATGTCGTGCTTCTGGATACAGCTGGAAGGATGCAGACCAATGAAAGCCTTCTGGAAGAGCTCAACAAAATAGTTAAAGTATCTAGGTCAAACCTGAACATTTTTGTGGGAGATGCACTTTCAGGCAATGATATCATAGAGGAGTCAAAAGTATTTCTTCAGAAACCCGGATTTGATACCTCAATAGTTGCAAAAATGGACGCAGACACAAAGGGGGGATCTGTTATAAATCTTGTATGGGCTACAAAAAAACCCGTATCATATTTTGGAGTTGGGCAGGCGTATGATGATATTTTGCCATTTAACAGAGAATGGCTCCTGGAGCGTCTTCTCTCTTGAGCGATTCACTTCTTTACGACGAAATTATATCATGCAAAATGTGTCCCAGACTTGTAGATTATAGAGAATCTGTAAAAGAAAATCATTCAAAGACCCTAAATTATTGGAAAAAACCCGTGCCAGGGTTTGGTAATATTAATTCAAAGTTAATGATCATTGGCTTAGCACCATCCGCTCAGGGCGGCAACAGGACAGGAAGGGTTTTTACTGGGGATAGATCTGGGGATTTCCTTTTTAGGGCGCTATATGACGCTGGAATGTCAAACAAACCTGAATCTAAGGGACCAGATGATGGGCTTAAATTAGAGGGAGCCTACATAACTGCCGTCGTCAAGTGTGCGCCTCCAGATAACTTGCCTACATACGATGAGTCTATTAAATGTTCATCAACATTCTTGATTCGTGAAATAAAGGCAATAAAACCAAAAGTCATTATAACACTTGGTGGTTTTGCTTTCAAATGGACAATGTTCACTCTGAGAGAAATGGGATATAACGTTCCTAGTGCAAAATTTTTACACGGAGCCATATATAGAATCAATCCAAATTTAGCAATTATTTGTTCGTTTCACCCTTCACCACAGAACACAAACACAAAACGTCTTACTGAAAAGATGTTACTTGATATTTTGAAGCTGGCACAAGAGCTAATTTGACTTCCTGATATAGGATGTGGTTCCTTCAAGTAAACTGTGCAAGGTTTATCATTTTTAACGTCTCATGGCAGACAGGTGCCCATTTAATTTGGCCATGATATATAGCTAGCTGTTATTTCAGTTACCTATCACTATCCATAAACACTATCAAGATATTTGTTGCTCCGTTAAGATCTGATTAAACAGCCACCTTCAAGTTATCTAAAGTGTCTTTTCAATAAATGATTTGTATTTTTATTCCAAATCCAACATATATTCGTAACTTAGCAAGCCTGAATCCAATTGTTGTCATTTTCACAAATGGCAACTGCAAAAAGGTTATTAAAAAAACAGATAAAGCAGTAAGCGGTGAAAAACTTGTCATATGTAACTAAAATGGTTTGTTCAAAATGTGGCAAAGTGTATGACCCCAAGGAGGGACATGTAATGTGTGACCATAAGGATCTGGGTAGGCTGGATATATTTTACGATTATGAGAAAGTAAAGGAATCGCTCACCAAAGAATCTCTTTTAAAAAGAGGCAGGGACACGTGGCGCTGGAAGGAATTGATGCCGTCGCAGGAACAATATGCAATAAAGTTAGGAGAAGGTGGAACCCCGTTAATTAAGGCAACAAGGCTGGCAGAAAAGTATGGCTTGAAGGAGCTTTATATTAAGGATGAAACCAGAAACCCGACTGGCAGCTTCAAGGATAGATCAATGTCCGTAAGCGTTGCTAAGGCTGTAGAATTAGGGGTTAAGGTTGATACGACTGCAAGCAGCGGAAATGCAGCAGCCGCACTCGCAGCATTTTCTGCCAAAGCCGGAATAAAGACAGTAGCTTTTGTGTTATCAACTGTGAGCGTTTCAAAGGTAGCTCAACTAAAACTTTATGGAGCATCTGTAATAAAAGTTAGAGGTATTGAAAAAGGCGAAGATCCAACTGTAAAGATGATGCTGGCATCAGTGGAGGAAATGGGGTGGTATCCTTCCCCAAGCTTTGGCCCATTCAACCCATATCAAGTTGAGGGTCCAAAGGCAATTTCTTTTGAACTCGCTGAACAGTTTCAATGGAAACCGTATGATTGGATAATGGTGCCCACTGGTAGCAGTTGCTTGCTGGCAGGCATATGGAAAGGTGTTAGGGATATCAGGGAAGTCGGTTTTACAGGCTATTTTCCAAGACTTGTACCAGTTCAACCAGCTGGCAACAGCGCACTTGTAAGGGCCATAAAATCCGGTATTAATTTTGAACAGATAGAGGCTGAAAAGCATCCACAGACCATAGCTGCAGGCCTCGAAGACCCCTATCCTTGGGATGGTGATTCTGCATTGGAAGGAGTTAGAATGACTAACGGAACAGGAGAAGTTGCAACTGATGAAGAAATAGCTCAAGCGGTAAAGGATCTTGCAAAGTATGAAGGTATATTTGCAGAACCAAGTGGGGCAGCTGCACTGGGGGCAATAAGTAAAATGATAGATAATCATATAATAGATAAAAATGATAAGGTAGTGGTTCTGGTTACAGGCTCAGGTTTTAAGGATCTTGCTTTTGCTCAGGAGCAATATACAGAGCCACCTGAAATAGATGCCGATATAGTACAGTTAAATCAGGCACTTAAAATTGAAGGAATAATTACTTGAAATGATTAAATCACAGCCTTTTTCTTTTCGCTATCTTCAAATTTAAAAACCCTCCCTATTATCATTATTTCAGGACCTGTAGTGCTTTTTCCCACTATCAATCCGTTTGAATTACCAATTATTCCTGAAGACACAAATGGCACGCCAGCATTTACAGAACCAACGTCAGCTTCTACACCCATAGTTTCTTTAACCATTTTGACTTCATCTTCTGATGCCATTGGATGTAAAAGAACGCCCTTATTTGTTGCAGCTCCCATTGATCCTACCTGATGATACCCTGCAATGGTTGCCCTTACAAGTTTCACTTTAAGGATCTTAGAAGCCATGCTTATATCTTCATCGTTTAAAAGGTCTGAGGCTATTCCTCCATAATCATTGACTAAAATTAGGTTTCCAGCAGATGTAAAAAATGAATTCATGCGCTCAACAACTATGCCAACCCCTTCTTCAATGATTCTTATTTCTTCATCTGTTGCAAATCGTGTTACAAGCGCACCGTTGGAGTTCATGGCTATAAGTGGGCCAAGGAGTTTTGTGTTTCCAATGCTTACTTCTATCCCTGGCACCTTTATCATGCTCTCCATGAGCTTCACTTTATGATCAGGGTAACCCATGGGGACAAGTAAGGCCTTTTCAGAGGCCTTTAAAAACAAGCCCACATTTGGGTTTCTGAATATATTATATAGATATATCGCCATTCCTTCAGCATGAAATAAATACAGAGCTTTTTAAACCTTTTTTGTTATTTTGGGCAAACGCTAAAAAGCACATTTTATAATAATATTGATACAATATGTTCATCATTTATTTGGTGCTAATTGTTGTTTCGCTGATCTATATGCCCATGGTGTATCAGGATTTTAAGGAAAGAATGGTTGCCGATATTTATCTTGCATTGCCATATATATCATTTATAGTTACATTTTACATTATGGGTTATCTGGCGCTTCCATATTTGGCTATGTCAGCTGCATTAGGTGTTTTAGCGATAATAATGTACAAGAAGGGGCTTCTTGCCATAGGTGATGTAATAGCAATGCCGTTGATCTTTTCTTCAGCGTATGCCATAAGGTATACGGTTGCAATGATAGCAATTGTATTCTTTATTCATATGGCATGGTTTGTTTCCAAAAACGGAATAAAATTTAATCGCAGGGTCAGCGGAATTGAAGCCAAGAAAGATATAAAGTGGATACCGGTAAAGGTAGACGGTCAGACAGTTGAAGGAAGCATTGACAATTTATATCAAAAGCTGGACGATAAGAGCATTGTTGATGAAACTTATGGAGTCCCGCTGGCCGGGTACATAGCTCTGGGGAATATGCTAGGCATAATCATTTACTCCGTTTTGATGTCGTTGATAGTCTAAAATTCACAAATCTTTTAATTGTGTCATGGAGCGCGCTTCCATTTTCTACCGCTTCATATTTTACTCTTACAGTGGGTTTGTTTATTTTTATGAAAAAGTTCAGATTGGCAGTTGTTCCCAAAACCACAGTGTCAGCAGGGATGCTGTTTATGGTAATTTCCAATTCGCTCAGTTGCTGCTTGCTGTAGCCAAGGGCAGGTAGAACGTTACCCATATGTGGATACCTAACATAGGCCTCCTTGATTGTTCCAACAGCGTAATTCCTAGGATCAACAGGCACTCCGTTCAGATCCTTTATTGCATTATAGGCAACACCAACACTGGCTCCTCCATGCGTTACAGTTGGCCCATCTTCCACCGCAATACACATTTTGCCACTTATTTTTTCAGGTTCACTAACATATATCCTGGATTCTGTTTTTGATATTACAGCATTACCGTTCATGGTACCGATTTTCTTTTCAACTTGCTGTATACTTTCTTGATTAGAAAGGTTGATTTTATTTATTACAATTACATCAGCCATCCTTACGCACGCTTCACCGGGATAGTAACCAGAAATGCTATCGATCCTGGTTGCGTCAACGACCGTAATGGCCAGATCAGGCTTGATAAAGGGCATATCATTGTTGCCGCCGTCCCATATTATTATGTCCCCATCACCTTCAGCCATCTTCAAAATTTTGGCGTAGTCTACACCAGCGTATACAATAGCACCATTTTCCACATGAGGTTCATATTCCTCAACCTCTTCGATTGAAATCTTTGACTTTACTAGGTCATTGATGCTTTCGTATCTTTCGACCCCCTTTTCCAAACTTTCGTAAGGCATCGGGTGCCTTATGATTACTGGTTTTAATCCGTTATCTCTGAGTTCCTTGTACACGAACCTAGAAATGGTGCTTTTACCGACACCAGTCCTGCCTCCAAGCACAGCTATTACTGGGATTTTAGATTTGAGCATTGTATCATTTGGTCCAAGCAGATGAAATGATGCCCCCCTGGAAATGGAAATTGATGCAAGCTCCATTACTCGCTGAAATGAAACATCACTGTATGAAAAGAAAACGTCCGTGGCTTCAAGTTTTTTAATGAGTTCTTCAAGCATTTTCTCAGGGAATATAGGTATTCCCTTTGGATACCTTTTTCCTGAAAGGATAGGCGGATATATCCTATTTTCTATAAATGGTATCTGTGTGGCAGTGAATGCTACCACCAAGTATTGGTTGTTATTTCTAAAATACACATTAAAATTATGGAAATCACGACCTGCTGCACCAAGGATTATGGCCTTTTTCATATTTTTTGAACCTCCTTTATGGCTTGTTCAATCACATCTAGAGCTTCTTGGAGAATTTCCTCATCTATTATCAGAGGTGGTGAAAATCTGAGCGTACTAATACCGGCAGTGATTAACAAAACACCGTGTTTCCACGAATATTCAATTACTTTTTTTGCGGCCTCTGGATTAGGTATCTTTGTTTTTTTATCGACCACAAGTTCAGCTCCAGCCATAAGGCCCAGCCCCCTTACATCTCCAACAATTTCATAGCGTTCCTCAATTTCCTTTAATCTTTTAAGAAGCAGTTTCCCAATTTTTTCAGCGTTATTTAGTAATCCTGATTTTTTGATGGTTTTTATTGTTGCCAGAGCTGCTTCTATCGAAACAGGGTTTCCCCCAAATGTTGTTGCATGTGATCCGGCCGGCCAGTCATTTAGCTCGTCTTTGGACACTGTAGCAGAGAGTGGCATACCTGACGCCAAGGCCTTTGCTATCATTATAATGTCGGGCTCAATACCGTAATGCTCAATAGCAAACCATTTACCTGTCCTTCCCATGCCAGCCTGTATTTCGTCATCTGCCATCAGAATTCCATAACCTCTTACTAATTTCTCTAGCTTTCTAAAATAATCTATTGGTGGAACAATGTAGCCACCCTCTCCCTGTACCGGTTCAAAGAAGATAGCTGCAACCTCGTCCGGTGGCACGTTTTTTTCGAAAAGCTGCTCCTTAATGTAATCAACACAAAAATAATCACAATCAGGAAATGTCTTTCCAAAAGGGCACCTATAGCAGTACGGGTATGGCACGTGAGATACACCGGGAACCATAGGTGAAAATCCCCTTACCTGAGCCTGTTTGCTGGCAGTAAGGCTCAAAGCTCCCATGGTCCTTCCATGAAAGGCACCAGTATAGGCTATAAATCTTGGCCTCTTGGTATGGTACCTTGACAGTTTTAATGCAGTTTCAACAGCTTCCGCCCCGCTGTTTCCGTAAAACACCCTTTTCTTAAATCTGCCAGGTGTTATGTTCACAAGTTCCCTTGCAAGGTTCACTATACCGGCGTAGTAAAAATCAGTGTATGAATAATGCAGAAACCTTTTTGTAGCTTTATTTATTGCCTTTACCACTTCAGGTGGGGAAGTCCCTAACGCAAGAACGGCTATTCCTGCATTCATATCTATGAAGTTATTCCCGTCAGCATCACTTACTATTGCTCCGTTTCCCGATTCCATTACGAATCTGTAATATCTGACTATTGATGGTGATATCAATTCTTCAGCCTGATCGGCTATCTTCTTTGCATTTGGGCCAGGTGGTTCAACATTAATCTTTATATGTGTCATAATTAGTAATTATGGTCGCTTAATTTTAAGATTTTCGTTATTTCCGGCTTTAAGATTGATATTTTTCGAATGTTTTTCCGTTTAGTATATAATTTTCGTATTTCTAAGAATCGGCTTTAAAACCTTATATTTAAATAGTATTAATTTAAATTTGTGGAAAGCAAAACAATAAAAATCGGACTCATAGGTTTGGGTGAAATTTCTCTGATACATGAAGCAGGATATAATGAAGATCCACGAGTTAAAGTTGCAGCTGTCTGTGACTTGGATGAATCTATAGCTAAATCGAGAGCTGAGCCCTATGGAGCCAAATACTATACCGATTACAGCGAACTGATCAGTAGCAAGGAGGTGGATGCCGTTGACATAACATTACCCCACAAGCTACATTACAGAGCTGCAAAGGAGGCATTGCTTGCGGGAAAACATGTGCTAGTGGAAAAACCCATGACATTAAGATACAGCGAAGCAATTGATCTCATCGCCACTGCTAGATCAAATGGAGTAAAGTTCACTGTAGCAGAAAATACAAGGTTCGTTGAACTTTATCAGAAGGCAATCAGAATAATCAAGAGCGATCAGATAGGAAAAATCTGGAATGTTAGAACAATGATAGCAGGCAGTGAGATAGCAAGGTATTCTGACAAGAACGGCTGGGTTGGTAGAAAAAAGATGGGGGGTGGTATAGTGATAGATGCTGGTGTGCATACTTTTTACCTTTTTAGGTGGGCTTTTGGCGGTGTAAGATTTCTCAGAGCGTTTAATTGGCACCAGCTGGGAACCGATGCCGAGGATAATTCATTGATAGTAGGCAAGCTTAGAAATGGAGCAACATTCCAATCACAGTTTTCCGATACAGCCCAGAACCCCTGGACAGAAAGGATAGAGGTATATGGGGAAAATGGTGTTTTAATAGGTGACCAGCTTTCTAGCCCTCCCCTCAAGCTATATAGAGGACCGATGGACGAAGAGGGACAAACAGTTGATGGAATAGAGTATGACCCTATGGGATGGAAAATAAAATCCATAATGAAGGAAGTAAGCGACTTTGTAGGATCCATCATTGAAGATCGAACTCCGCTTGTAAATCCTTATGATACAGCATATGCTATAAAAGTAGCAGAACTTGTCTACTCTAGTGCCATGGAGCTTGATAATATTGAATGATATTTCTCATACGCGTTCGTCCAAATTTTTGCTGGCATTTGCAGCTTTAAATCTAGGATTGAACTATCTTTGGATTTCATACAATTCTTTAATACTTCCTGAACAGGTGCTTATCGCTTTTCCAACACCCATAAGAAGTATTGCGCTTGGCGGGATAGCTGCGGGCGGGGTGGCGCTGGGAGTATTAATGAACTTGATATCTGGAATAATTAGCGATGGCATTAGTACTAAAATCGGAAGGCGAAGGCCACTAATAATTGCAGGAACAGCACTTATTTTGCCGGTAATGTTATTTGTGGCATTTTTTCCATACATTTCAGTTCTTGTAATAATTGATTATATTTTAATGGAACTAGCTTCAAATCTAGCGCAGGGCTCGTTTCAGCCGCTATTGCCTGACCTGATTCCCAAAGAACAGAGGGGTGAAGCAGCGGGTTACCTTGGACTTTTTTTACTAATTGGAAACGCAATGGGTTACGGTATAACTGGATTGCTTGTGGGAATGGGAAAGCTGACATTGGCCTCTATTGCTGTAATTCCCGTTATTTTTGTGAGTTCTGCCATTACAATCTACACGATCTGGAGGTATGATTTAGGAAAAAGAGGAAAAATAAGTATAATCAAAGCAATAAATGAAATGTTCAGGCCGACTGAAAATGTCCCTAGATTTTTTTGGCTTGTAGTTGGTTCATTTTTTGTGCTTGTGGGTTCTTCTGGTTTAATGTATTTTGAATTATATTATTTTACATACGTTCTTGGGCTTAAAAATCCTGCTTATGGAGTGGCAATAACTGGATTGATAGTTCTTCTAGTAGCCATGGTCGCAGCAGTTGGGCTGGGAAAGCTATCCGATAAAACTGGCAGGAAAAAAATACTGATATATACATCGATAGCAGGAGGCATATCGATGTCCGCATTACCGTTTTTAAAAACATTCTACACTTTTTTGATTGCAGCAGCAGCTGTGGGAGCTACCACGGGGGCATTCTCAAGTGTTGAGGCAGCATTTGCAGGGGACCTTTCTCCTGTTTCTGCGACAGGGCAATATATGGCCTATTCGAATTTGGCAGTGGGTGGTTCATCTGCAATAGCTCCTGTAATTGATGGCCTTGTAATATATCTAGCAAATGGTTCAATAAATATTGGATTTATGGGGATGTTTCTGCTTTCAGCTGCATTTTATTTTACGGGCTCAGGGCTTCTTTTTAAAGCACCAGAAGACTGAAAAATTTTTAAATCGATTCCTTTTTTTATCATGGATGCTGGCATATTTTGTAAGGCATGGAGAATCTGAGACCAACGTTAGTGGGGATTTCCCGGACGACGACCTTAAAAGTCCTCACCTAACCTTAAAGGGTAAGGAACAGGCTGCAGAAGCTGGAGAGATGTTATCTAAAGTGGACATAAATGCCATAATCTCAAGCCCGATGCCAAGAACGCTTGAAACCGCTGAAATAATATCCAAAAAAACCGGTATAAGCGTTTTGGTGGATAGTAGGTTGAGAGAAGTTGAACTGGGGACCCTTAAAGGAAGACCAACTGCGGAAGTATTTAAATCTGATCCAGAATGGTTCAATGAGTATTTTGATGAAAATCATAGACACGGTATAGAAAAGTACGGGAAAATACAGGATAGAATGATTCTTTCTGTTAGGGATGCTTACAAAAAGGGTTTTAAATCTGTGGTTTTTGTGAGCCACCTTGAGCCAATAAGATCCATTATAGCCTTTGCAATGGGTATAGAGGGGCAAACTGTAAGGAAAATTAAAATACACAATGCATCTATTTCAGTACTTAAATATGAAACTGGTTTTGAGCTTTATGCTGTTAACATAAGACCATTGAAAGATTACTCCTTAAGCACGTGGCATTGACAAAAAAATTTATCCAGCAAATAAATTAAATTAAACATCTGTGGTTATACTTCAACATCTTAATTCTAATATATAATTAAATGCGGAATAAAAATATAATAGAAGAAATTTCAAAGATGAAGTTAGAGGACTTCGAGGTTATTTACGATTATGTTAAGGGCCTAGAATCTGTAAACCCCCAGTTAAAGGGATTGCTAAGGGAAAAGAGCAATGTAAAAGGCCTAGAAGGAATTGGTGCTTTGCTGATTGCTATTCCTGATCCATTCACGGATGTGCCTGGGGTTGTGCTACTTTTGTTGGCTAAGATTATGGAAAAGAACAAGGGTGCAAACATTAAGGAGATCTATATGAATTTTAATTCAGAATTAGATAGCATAAAAGATTTCATTTAGAGAACCATTGATAGCACTGAAATATTCCTTGTCCCTTAATTTAGAGGAAAAGGTTACAACTTTAGCTACATTTATGCTGTCAAGTAAACCTTTGGCGATTCCAACTTCAACAGGTCTTTTTAGCGCATTCTTTACAGCTAGCTGTACATTTTTTGTTTTTCTTTGTATAACAGAATAAACCCTCATATCATTACTCACAAAAATATTGTCATTGGTCTTGATAAACTCAAGTGAAGCTTTTATGTTATCAGCCGGTGGTCCAGCTTTGACTTTTATTTGGGAGCTGATAAAAGTTACCAGAAAAGTGAGGCTTACCCATCCATTGCTTTCAAATACTGAATATGTTATTGGGCCGAACCCTTCCCTATTTAATTCACTGAAAATAGCATTGCAGGTTTTCATGTATTCACTCCACCTAATTTCTTCCACCTTATTTGGAGCTTTAAAGATTACACTTATCGTGTTGGGCGTGAATGACTTGTTAAATTTGACAATTCTTCTTTTAAAGTATGAAATAGATGGTTTTTCGAGGAACCTCCCGGCAAGCAATTGAAATTTAGCTATGTTTGAAGGCTTTATTGCAGCAGCTAGATTCCTGTTATTATCCACCGGGTCAATTATAATTATTGGTGTATTAAAATCGTTAAAGGTGATATCATTGGAAAGACTTATGATTGTTCCCCTCTTCCAATCTTTAGCCCCATTGAGGACATTAATAAATGATCCGTATTTCACTGTGAGTATTTCAGTAACATATCCACTAAAACCGCCGATCCTGATTTCAGCCCCATAAATACCGTTGGCCTTTAGAAATGATTTTAATACTCTTGTCTGTTTTTTTAGCTCTTTATCCAGAAGCTGGTTTAATATTAGCGTATGGAACCGGCTTCTATCCATGCTTGTTATCCAGTTTCCCTTTTCTGTATCTGCACACGGAACTAAATTTATGGTAACGCCCTTTACCTTTCCTTCAAGATAAGGATGCTCAGCATATCTTTTCCAGTGTGGAAACCCATCCATTGCGCGTTCTGCATCTTCCAGCCCGCGCATGTTTATTTTTTCTGCTCCGAGTTCGGGAGGGTAAACCATGAAAAAATCTACGTCCGCATCGCCCGAAAGCCATGTATCCCTGGCATATGAACCACCAATTTCATACTTGATACCTGCTGCATCTAATCGCTCCTTTACGGTGAGTACTGCTATTTCCAGTTTTTTCCTTTCATCTTTACTGGGAGTTACATCACCAGCTACTTTTTCTACAATATCAAATATATCTTGCACGTTATATGGTTATTGTACAATTGGTAATTAGCTTTTAGTACAGCACAGACATTTTGTACGGATTACCCAATTCCTTTCCGCTTAGAACCCTCAACAGTCCAATTCCTTCAGGATAAGATAGTACAGGCCTATCAAATCCTCGGTCAGCCATGGGAATCCTTGGGCATGCCATTTCAATAAAAGCATCAAATTCCCTGATCGAATTTAGTTTCCAGGGTGTAATTTCTCTCATCGCAAGCACCAAGGATTCCTTATTCATAGAAATTAATCTCCGAGAAATCCATCTGGCTTTTTTATAAAACATTTGGCCCTCCTTTAATCCCACAACCACTCCTATTTTATCAGCCTTTTTTGCTAACATTATCCTTGCCACAGCAGCCTTATATAGGGTTTCAGCTGTTTTGCTTATATCTTCAACAATTCCGTTGTGCGGGTCAGCCATGACGGTCATTTTTTCAGATACTAGAGAAAGCCCAGCTGCATGAAATGGGCTTTGCCCCACAAAAACCAGAACATCCGATTCTTTTGCAAAAACAGAAGAATAGTAATTACATCCAAAAACTTGCCCTTCAAACAGTCCAGGAAATTTTCCTGGTTCAACAACCTTAATGCCACGTTTAATCAAACCAGCTTTCAGCCTATCTGTAACATCCCTGTAATTACTTGTGGTAAAAAGGGCAGGTCTAGATGCTCCCACCTTTTTCAGATAGTTTTCCAACTCATGCACCAGTTTATCTGTTTTAAGCTCATATTGGGCATCGATGAGGTAGACCTTTCCTATATTTTCTACTGCTGTAGCATGTCCAATGTTAAAAACAAGGTCCAAACCTAAAAGTTCAGAATCAGAAATACCAAGGTCACAGGTGCCGTAACTAGGTTCTCCAAATATTATACTCTCAACATTTAAGCTTTCTATATATTCCGCTAATTCAGGAAGAACATTTAAAAGGCCATCAGGAGCAGCGAGGCCAACACGCTTTGGCCTTTCTCGCTCGATTATCTCTTTAATTTTCAGCTTGTCCAGCTTGAGCAATATTCAGAACTTTCTCCACATCCATCCTTGTTTTCATTGGCAACTTACTTCTGGCTATTTTCATTGCCTGCTTTGCCTTGTCCAGATTTTCCTTTTTTATGTATATCTCAAGAATGGGGTCCCCGCTCTCTATTCTTGCTGCAAGTCCAATTGGTTTGCCAAACGCCCTTCTCATCCCTTCTGAAAGTCTGTCTGCACCTGCAGTTGCAATCATTTTATTTTCACGTAGAATAACATGAGGATAGGGAACCAATTTTAGAAAATAGGCACTTTCACCCAGAGGTTCAATTATCTTGTTTGCTGCAACCCTAGAAGCTTCGAGCGCATTTTGCCTTACCTGAACCCTTTCCTCCGAATAAAGCCTAACAATATAATCATAATCCTTTGTAAGGCTACCCATGGTGAACTTTGCTATCCTTAATCCAGGTATGGCATCTATATATTCTCTCCTTACATAGGGCATTCCCTTTGGTTCCCTATAATTTCTACCCTTCAACTCACATTCCCTTTACACTTCCCTCTTAAAAATCTTCCTTAAAGTGTACAGTA
>JBMFVR010000008.1:0-18196 GCA_049965895.1 Nitrososphaeria archaeon
CTTGTGACCGGCGGCATAGCCAGCAATTTCCAGAAAAGAAGGTTTACAGAAATAGCTTCAAAGTTCGGTATGGAAACAGTGAACCCGCTCTGGGGAATTAATCAGGAGAAGTACATGAGACTTCTCCCTGCCAGTGGATTCATTTACATCATTGTAAAGGTTGCTTCGTTGGGATTGGGAAAAGAATGGCTCGGGAGGGAAATGAATGCCAGCGCAACAGAGGAGCTGATTTCCCTTTCGAAAAGGTACATGTTCAACCCATCACTTGAAGGGGGAGAGGGAGAATCGTTCGTGCTCTGGATGCCACTCTACAGGAAAAGGATACGGGTTGTTGACGCAGAAACGATTTGGGATAGGGATTCAGGAACATATTTAATAAGGAGAGCAGAGCTTGAATAGAAAGTAAGATGTTAGATGACCTTAAGGACGGCCTGAGGGCTGCCCTTGACAAATTCATAAGGAGGGGGGGAATTGACGAGCAGGCACTCAAAGAGTTCATCGTGGACCTTCAGAGGGTTCTGCTGAAATCTGATGTCAACGTAAAGCTGGTGCTGGACTTTTCAAGAAAGGTTGAGGATAGGTTGAAGAGAGAAGGAACACTGCCTGGAATTTCTCTAAAGGAAATGGCGGTGAGGGCTGTTTACGATGAAATGGCAAGCCTGCTTGGTGGAGATTACAAGCTCTCTCTTGGCCCAAGGAACCTGATAATGCTAGTGGGCATACAGGGTTCTGGAAAGACGACATTCTCTGTAAAGCTGGGAAAGTACCTTGCAGCCAAGGGGTTCAAGGTCGGAATAATAGGCGCTGATATATACAGGCCAGGTGCCCTTGAGCAGCTCCAAGGGCTTGCAGCAAGGGCGGGAATAGAGGTGTACGGTGACCCAAACAAGGACCCTGTGAAGATAGTGAGGGAAGGGATTGAAATGTTCAAGGACAGGAATGCCATAATAATAGATACAGCGGGCAGGCACAAGGATGAGTCATCTCTCATGCAGGAAGTGAAGAAGCTTGAAGAGGAGGTTGAACCCACACTAACACTGCTGGTAATAGATGCAACGATCGGACAGCAGGCATTCAGCCAGGCAAAGGCTTTTTCTGAAGCAGTCAGGGTTGGAGGCCTGGTCATAACAAAAATGGACGGCAGCGCAAAGGGTGGAGGTGCACTGGCCGCAGCTGCAGCAACGGGTGCAAGAGTTTATTTTATTTCCAACGGGGAAAGGATAGGAGACATTGAGGAGTTCTCGCCAAAGCGCTTCGTTTCAAGGCTTCTGGGAATAGGAGACCTGGAAAGCCTTCTGGAAAAGGTTAAGGAAGCCGAGGTGCAGGTGAGCGAGCAGAAGGCAAAGAAGATAATCAAGGGAAGAATGGATTTTGAAGACTTCCTTGAACAGATTGAACAGATGGAAAAGATAGGACCACTTGAAAAGATAGTTGACATGCTTCCAGCACCGTTCAATGTCAACAAAAAGGAAATTGAAAAGGCAAAGGTCCAGCTCAAAAAATGGAAGGCAATAATACACAGCATGACAGTTACCGAAAGGAGAAATCCAAAGATAATAAACACTCCAAGGCTGAGGAGAATAGCGGCAGGATCTGGAACATCGGAAAAGGATGTCAGGGACCTAATTGAAGCACTTGACAAGGGAAAATTGATTGCAAAGGCTGCTAGGAGAATGAATGCCCCGTTTGGCGCTTCCCGGTGAACTGCACAGGATTCTTTATGTTATCGCACTCCTCAGTTTTAAAGCAGAGCCCCTCTGAGGCTAGCTTTGAGCAGCTCGGCACCATGTATTTTGGACCCCCTGCCCTCCTGCTGCCAGCTATCTGCTCCACCTGATACCTGGTTATCTTTTCGCTGAAATCGGGCGACGTTGAAAACAGGTTCACTATGCTTTCTGTATCATAACCACGGTTAATAAAGAAGGATGCAATGAGAAACCTGGCTGCGTGAGGTATGTTCTCACCCTTCTTCATTCGATCAAGCTGAACCTGAACGCACGGGGGAATCCCGCCCTCTATTGGCCTGGAAACCTCCTTTGGTCTGTAAACCATTATTTCAGACAGAATGTTGGCCAGCTCCCCCTTCAGCAATGGTTCTGGCATTTTCTGGACCGTCTGGACTATCGACCTGGCTGCGGATTCCCTGAAAATGTGAAGCACCTCGCTGTCCTTTACAAAGACCTTTCCCGCCATGACCCACCTGTTCACAAGCTTCCAGCTTGGCTGAGATGTTATTGCGTTCCTCAGGTAGTCCTTAATGTCCATCAGAAAGCCCTCACCGTAGTAATCGGTTAGATTGATGCCGCACGCGCGTTCAATTATCATCCTTGCCGGTACCCTACCCCTATGGCCAAGCACCCTCTCCATGTACCTTTCACTTCTGCGTGCCTCCGCAAGGGCAAACCTGCTCGTCAGGCGAGCATCGGCAGCCGCCCTAACAATTATCATCGAAAGCAAAAACGATGCAAGTGAGATTTCATAGGGCACATCTGAAAGGTCAGGAGAGTTGCCAGTGCTGAGAGCATCCTTCAGCCTGTACCTTATAATGGAAAAAACCTCTTTTGCATCATGTCCTAGCACTTCTGAGCCATCCAGGGATCCAAGGTTCAATCCTTTCATTCTAGATACTGCCATAGAAATGCTTTCAGCAAGAAATGGGTATCTTGCGTAGTCATCATTGCCAAGAAATTCAGCCAATACGCTCACCCCCGCACAGATTTGAACAAAGCCATACAGCTGGTATTTTACAATTTAATGGTAACACAACGATTTGTGATGAACGGTAATATATATTTGTGCTGATGCGCGCAATGAAAGTGTGGCCCATGCAGATTTTTTTAAGCATGATTTAAATATAACTTTTGTTTAAAAGCGTGCATTGAAGGAATTCTGGTTCATGAATCAAAATTTATACTATAACCTGCTTTACCTGCCATTCACATTTCTCAGCATTTCATATGTTCTGGATGGACTTATTATAGGTTACAGGTTTGTCCTCCTGGCGGATGCTATGCTCCTGGCTGCGTACTTTGCAGGACACGGCATTGCTTCACACTTTATCAATGAAGCGTATTCAATGCATTTCACAGACCAACACACAGTGGAAAAAATAAAGGTCATAGGCTATTCATCCCTCGGGGTGAGCGTGTTTTTTGGAGCAATTGCCATTGAAATACTTAAATGGAATCCATATCTTATGGCGGTAGGGCTGCTTGAAATTTTCTTCCTGATAACCTACAACCATCCAAAAACCAGCTATATGCATAATGATGCTGTGGTGGGAGTATCCGTGGGAGCGCTGCCCGCGCTTGCCGGTTACATTGCGGCAGCTGGATACATATCTGTCGAATCACTGCTTCTTGCGTCAATATGCACGCTGATAGTTTTGCTGGAGATAACACCTAGCAGGTTTGTGAAACAATGGAGGAGGAAGGCAAGTGACCCGGATATGGTAATATTCAAGGACGGAACCGCAGAACCCATTACACTGAAATCGCTGGTTGAAAGGCCAGAAAGGACCATAAAGATAATGGTTGTGCTTTCTTACCTTCTACCGGTGTTCTTATTTTTTATTAAATCCCCCTGGCTTTAAAGCTTAATGTTAGGGGTTTGGGGGAAGCTGTAAATCTCAGCGCGTTGCTTCCCTCAAACTCCAAGTTGTGGAAACCATAACCTTAACAGCATAATGCGCTTGATATTTTGAAAAAATAACATTTATTCCACTAAGGGCCCTATTACCGTTTTACCGACGATCCTGTTAATGGTATCCACCTTTTCATTTACTGATTGTTGTATTTCATCCATTTCCTGGTCAGTCAGATGACTGAAACGCCCCTGCATTTTCAGATAGTTTCTGACATGCTTCCTTCTTGGCACAGTTACAGTCACCCTGAAATCATTGTGTTCCTTTTCCCAGTTTATCCACATCGCAGTTTCGGTTGCAAGCCTTGCCAGCTCAATGCCGTATCTTGGGTCAAACTTCCAGCCAGTGGTGCATGGCTGAAGAACATGAACAAACGATGGACCATCTGTCTCGAGTCCCTTCTTAAATTTGTTCATCATATCAGTGAAGTTGTTTGGGTTGGATGTGGCAACGTATGGTGTTCCATGCGCTGATACTATTTCAGCTATAGGTTTCTTTGTCTGCCGTTTTCCCTTCCAGACACTTCCCACTGGTGTTGTGGTAGTCCATGCAAACTCGGGTGTGCTACCGCTCCTCTGTATTCCAGTGTTCATATAGGCTTCATTATCATAAAGCACATACATCACATGATGGCCCCTCTCAAGCATTCCACTCAGCGCTTGCAGGCCTATATCATAGGTTCCTCCATCACCAGCAAGGGCCACAACGTTTATCCTCTTTGCTGGGTCAATCATACCCTTTTTCTTTAAGGCCGTGATGGCTGATTCTATACCGCTGGCGGTTGCGGCGGCATTTTCAAAGGCCACATGTATCCATGGAACATTCCACGAAGAGTATGGGTAAGTTGTCGTAGAGACTTCCACGCAACCGGTGGCGTTTACAACGATGGTGTTTGGCCCAGCAACCTTTAGTAGTAGCTTGGCTATGGTTCCCGCGGTGCAGCCAGCACAAAGTCCGTGGCCCGGCGAAAAGTATTCCTCGTGGGGGACATCAAATATTGTCCTGAAAAATGGCCTTGCGCTCATTCCCTTACACCCCAGTATATGCTTTTGCTGGCACTTCTGCCAGAAGTCGCATCCTTAACTATCTTTGATATGTCAGTTTCAGTCACAGTCCTTTGCCCAATTCCAATTATGTAACTGTAAACTGGAACGTTCATTTTATATGAGTTGAGCATTGAGCCGAGCTCAATGGCAAGTGGTCCAGATACCTGAACGCCGTTTGAAAATGACCTGTCCAGCACAACGATTGACTTGGACCTCTCAGCCAGCGACCTCAATTCGTTATGAGGGAATGGCCTGAAAAGCCTCACCCTTGCGGCGCCAACCGAAATGCCCGATTCCCTCATTTCATCTACAGCCTGCTTTACAGTTCCAAAAACGCCGCCATAGGTTAAGAGGGTTACATCTGAGCTGTCAACATTGTATTCCTCAACCAGCCCGTATCCCCTGCCAAATGAGCCCTTATATGAAACATCGGCTTCATTTGCTGCCTCATAAGCCCTTTCCATGGCCTGAACCTGCTGGTACTTCACTTCATAGTACCAGTCAGGATTTGCAACTGCTCCCATGGTAACCGGCCTATCAACGTCAAGCACAAAGCCCCTTTCCTTTCTTGGAATGTATTCCCTGAACAGTCCACCCTTTTCGCTTACAAACACTGGCTCATACGTGTGGCTCATCATGAACCCATCATATGCAACCATCACGGGCAGGAGAACATTTTCAGCTATCCTGTAGGCCTGAATTATGCTGTCATATGCCTCCTGGGCCGATGATGCAATTAGCGTAATCCATGAAGTATCCCTTGTGTTCATCACATCGCTGTAATCTCCCCATATGCTCAGCGGAGCGGAGAGCGCTCTGGCAGCAACCGACATGACTATCGGCAGCCTCATTCCGGATGCTATGTGAAGTAGCTCATGCATGAGCTCCAGACCCTGGCTGGATGTTGCAGTAAATGCCCTTGCACCTGCTGCGCTTGCGCCTATTGAGGCGCTCATGGCTGAATGCTCACTTTCAACGTGCACCATTTCCGCATTGAGCTCGCCGTTTGCTATGAATTCAGAAAGCTTTTCAACGACAGTTGTCTGAGGGGTTATGGGATATGCGGCAATCTCATCTACATCTGAATCCTTTGCTGCATACGCTATAGCATAATTTGAACTGAGCGGCAGCCTCTTCCACAGGGATTTTTCAATGGTTTCCGTATTACTTCACCTCCTCTATAAAGTCAATTGCCTTTGGCTCACATTCTTCAACGCATATTCCACATCCCTTGCAGTAATCATAGTTTATCTCCAGAGTGTTCTTCCAAACCCTACCTGATGGACTTTCGTGCTGCCTGTCAACTATCGATATTGCAGGTTCAGGGCAGAAAACCCAGCACCTGAGGCACCTTGTGCACTTGTCCTGGTTTATGACTGGTTTGAATGTCCTCCAGTCTCCAGTAAACCTCTCCTTGCTGTTACCCGGTTCTGTGATAACTGCGCCAAGCGGGATCGATTTCCATCCAGCTAGCTCACTCATATTAATTTAACACCTCCACTTCGTTATAGGCCCTGCTTGCAGCCCTTACGTTTGATTCAGCTATTTTTGACTTGAAGTTTTCCCTTATGGCTTCACTTACTGAGTCCAGCCTGGCGAGGGGATTTACCCTGATGAGTGCACCCACCATGGCAGTGTTAACTATTGCCGCTCCCAGTTCCTCCATCGCTATGTGGGTAGCATCCACCTTTGCTATCATTATGTCCTTCCTTTCCATGGAACTTATCAGTTCATCCCTGCTCTTTGATGAATTTATCAGAAGTGTGCCACCCACCTTCAGACCGTCAAGGTACATTTTTTCATCAATTGATGTATCAAGAACCACAACCATATCTGGACTAGTAATAGGAGAACGCGTGAGTATCTGCTGGTCAGATACCCTTGTGTAGGCCTTAACCGGTGCCCCCCTCCTTTCTGCTCCAAACTCAGGAAATGCCTGAGCGTACTTTTCATCAAATATTGCAGCTTCAGCCACGATTATTGCGGCCGTCACTGCACCCTGACCGCCCCTTCCATGCCATCTCAACTCAAAACTTTTATGCAATGCAGGTCTGACAATGCTTTACATGGAGATTTTAAAAGGATATCTATTTATTAACTCAAATTGTTGCAAAATTTTCAAAAATTATGCCTATATTATTGCAAGAATCATATTAGCATAGCCGCAATCAGGAGCAGGTTGTAAATTGTAAAAAGCATTCCCTCCCTTGAATCTATATCCAGTGCGCCGCTTTTGAACATGCGCTTGAGCCTGACGGCATATGGCAGAGTCAAAAAAGTGAGAAAAATAAACGCTGGAACGATCCTGAAAAACACAAATGCGACCCCCAGGGCGTACGGCGCAAAAAGGCACAGGTTGTAAATCAAATTTCCATGCTTTTGGGTCCTGTAGGCAAATGACCTGACTCCCGCTCTGGAATCACTCACTATGTCACGGTAGTTGTTTGCGTAGATCAGCGACATCATCATCATTCCCGGCAGAAGTGAAACAAGGAGAACCTGCACGGTGAGCATGCCTCTAGCTGATGCCGCAAAACCTCCCAGCACAAGCAGTGGCCCCAGATCAGTGAAACTTCAAATTCTCCTATTCCAATTTTTTCATGTTTGCCAGTGGACCGTTATAGGAAGCCAGCAGGATTGCCCCTGCCAGCTCCAGTAAGAAAACTGACAGCCCAGTTATGTATGAGACGTACGCCCCCAGCAAAAGGCCTGAAGCCACAGCAACAGACGAAAGCCCCAGCGCAGAGCCTTTGCTGATTTCACCCTTTAGTATTGGGTGACTACGATAAATGGCGGTTGGACTGTCTGGCGCGTCAACACCGCTTGACGCATCGTTAATGTCGTTCAATATGTTTGCTCCAGCGTGCAGAAATAGCGCTGCTATAACTGCAAGCGTAAGCGCATAAAGGTCTGGTCTCAGCCCCATGAAGCGTGCATATGCTCCACCGAGCAGCACAAGTGAAACTGTCATGGGAAGTGACCAGACCCTCACCATGCCCGCCAGTGATTTTGGGTTCAATTTTTAAAGGCTGCCGATTACCTTTAACGGTTCTATATAAATGAGAACCCTCCTCTCGCCAGGTGAGCTTTTCTGGTACTGACCGTTTCCAGTGTACTTTAATGCCATCCTGTTTATGTGCTCTTCTGCCCCTCTTTCAGTCTGCTCAGCAACCCTGCCCTTTACCAATACATAGCTGTAAGGGTTTGATGGATTAGAAATTTCAACTGAAACTGGTGTCCCCACAGTGGCAAGCCTCTGCTTTTTCCTTCCAATGGCCGTATTTATTATAATCCTTTCACCATCGGTATCAACCCAGACAGGCGTCACATGGGGAAAACCGTCAGAGTCCAGCATTGCTACATGCGCGAAGCTCCTTTCCTTTATTAAAGCAACAACTTTTTGATCTAACTTCATAACATAGAAATTTATCTTGATTAAAATAAACTTTTTTCAACTTTTTTTAAGTTTCTATGAAAAATTTTTGTCTTTTTAAAATCCCAGTTTGCTCAAAAGGGCTGCGCCCTTTGACCTTGCTCTCTGAACTATTGCTTTCTCGTTTGCCCTAGTATGAAGCCCGTTCTGTATTACTATTTCCCCATTAACCATTACACTCCTAATGTTTCCAGGGTGTGCGGAGTACACTATGGCAGATATTGCGTTTTCCAGATAGAGCGGATTCAGGTTTGGAGCTGAAGCGTCGATGAGCACCATATCAGCCAGGTAGCCCTCCCTGAGCTGACCTGCTTTCATTTTGAGCGCCCTGTTGCCAGCAACTGTGGCCATCCTAAATGCCTCCGATGAGCTTATCAGTGACGCATCGTTGTGCATTACTCGCTGCAGAAGTGAAGCGTTCTTCATTTCCTGAAACATGTCAAGCCTGTTGTTTTCCTTTACGCCGTCAGTGCCAAGTCCAACGTTAATGCCAAGCCTCAGCATCTGAGTAATCGGCGCTGGGCCTGAAGCAAGCTTCATGTTGCTGGTTGGATTGTGAGCCACATTTATCCCCGAATCAGCCATAACCTTCAGCTCTTCCGGCATGGGCCAAACGCAGTGTGCCAGAATCAGGTTTTGGTCAAGCATCCCAAATTCCCTGAATATGCTCAGAGGCCTCTTGCCATACATCTTTACAACCCTTTCCACAAAATCAAGCGTTTCAAATTCATGCGTGTGTATGCCAGTACCGTACTCCCTGGCTATTCTAGAAATCTGTTCAAGGCACGCCTCCGTGCAATAAGATATGTGTTCAAATCCTGGCCACACCCTGCCAAGGCCCGAAAAACTTGAGTATTTTGAAACGTTGTTCAGAGTGTCCTGCAGTCCCTCAAAGTAATCATAAACATCAGCCGTATAGGGGGCAATGGTTGACCTTATGCCAAGACCATTTGCCACAGCTATGCCAACTTCAGGGAACCTATACATATCAAGAACGTGAGTTATGCCGGATTTCAGCATTTCAAGGTATGACAGCCCATAATCGGCCTCTGCATCATCCCTGCTCAGCACCCTATGAGCTGGGTCAACATACTTCTCAAGCCACCTGGATAGTGGCAGGTCCTCTGCCAAGCCCCTTATTGCGGTGGGACCAGAATGAGCGTGCAGGTTAACGAAACCCGGCGTGACTATAATATCCCTTCCGTCAATAACGATGTCAGCCCTAGAGGCCCTGTTTTCAAAGCTCAAATCTCCCACTCCAGCAATCAGAGGGCCGTCCACAAATATGGACCCCCGCTTTTGAATTAGAACATCTTCAACGTAGCTGACCAAGATGGCATCCTTTATCACGATTATCATGCCAAACAAATTAGGGAAGCCCATTTAATTAACCTTTCGCGATAGAAAAAAATAGCGGAAAAATTTTATTTATGAACCCAGGTTAAACGGTGTTGCTATCTAAGCTGCACGCTGTAAATGGGTTCCTTTTAGCCAAGTACTTTCACAGAACACCATTTTACGCAACATACAACGTAACGTTCAGGTGTAATTCCAGGTGCGTTTACTGTGATTACTGGAAACAGGATTGGCCCGAACTCAAAACCGAGGACGCCATTAAGGTTGTTGATAGGATAGCCGATTCTGGAGTGTCAATGCTAGCCATAAGCGGAGGGGAACCGCTATTACGAAATGATATAGCCGAAATACTCAAGGAAGCAAGAGATGTGGGAACGCTGAACACGCTTAACACCAGCGGTCTTATAAGAAATGAGCCCCTTGCCAGGAAAATATCAAAGTACATAGACGCTCTGACCATCTCCGTTGACGGCCCCCCTGAAATACACGACCAGCAGAGGGGAATAAGGGGTGCATATGAAAGATCAATAGACACTTTGAAAATGTACAAGTCTCTGGGAATATACACCGGAGTTAACCTCGTGCTTACTGAGCTGAACAGGGACCACCTCTGGGAAGTGTTTGAGATGATAGATGAATACATTGATTTTATGACGGTTCAACCGGTCAATCCGCCAGGCATCAACAGGATATCTGAAGATAACCTTGAAGACCTTGAAAGGATCAGGTCCACTGGTAAACTTCTGCTGCCTGAAACCTACATCAAGAGGATGAAGGATTATTATGAAGGGAAGTTCAGCAAGGTTTGCGAAGCCCTTGGACTTTACTTTGCAGTGGATCCCATGGGAAACCTTACGCCCTGCGCACCTAGGCACGACATCAAGGTAGGAAACCTTCTTGAAAGCAGCTACATGGAGCTGGCCAGAAATGCAAGCCCGGAATCCATGAAAAAAATAAATGACTGCACCGGCTGCTATTTGGCTTGCACGGTGGGAGTTTCTTACCAGATAAGGTCTCCTATAATAAAGAGCGCCTATGATAACATAAGGGCATATCTGAGATAGCGGAAAAACTCAATCAACGCTTTTATTTATAACAGTTTGAAAAATTAATGATAAATGACTAGGCTTGAAAATGAAAGGAGTCCTTACTTGAGGCAGCATGCTTCAAACCCAGTTGATTGGTTTCCCTGGGGAACTGAGGCAATTGAGGCAGCAAGAGCGCTCGATAGGCCCCTTTTCATTTCTATTGGCTACTTTTCCTGTCACTGGTGCCACAGGATGAACGAGGACGTATTTATGGACAGGGAAGTAGCAGCTGCCATGAACGAAGCATTCATCAATGTGCTTGTGGACAGGGAGGAGAGGCCAGACGTTGACACTTACTTCATTAACATTGCGCAGCAGATGAGCGACAATGTGGGCTGGCCGCTGAACGTCATCGCAACGCCTGAACTGAAGCCGTTCTTTGTATTCACATACATGCAAAAACATTCGTACGGCAATCAAATCGGAATGATGGAACTCATAGGCGCAATTAGAAAGCTATGGACAAACGAGAGAAGTAAACTTCTCACAGAGGGACTTATTAAAATGAAACAAACATCTGAAAGGGACATCCATGCCAGACTGCAGGAAACCTATGAGTCCATGAGGAACCTTTATGACAGCGCAAACGGCGGTTTTGGAAGTTCACCAAAGTTTCCAATGCCGCTCTGGATTATGTTCCTGCTGTACTATGGCTGGAGGGCAGGCAAAGGGGAATCCATAGATATGTGCAGGCAGACCCTGTTCAAGATCAGGGCCGGAGGAATTTATGACCAGGTTGGCCATGGATTTCACAGGTATTCCACTGATTCGGCATGGATGCTTCCTCACTTTGAAAAGATGCTTTATGACCAGGCGCTGATGATAATGGCTTATTCTGATGCGTACATGCTCACGGGAATCGACCTGTTCAGAGAAACCGTAAATGGGATAATCAAATATGTAAGGGAAGAACTGAAATCTGAAACCGGAGGATTCTATTCATCTCAGGATTCTGACAGTGACGGAATTGAAGGCAAATATTACATTTGGAGCAGGGGTGAGCTCATGGAGGCCGTGCCAAACGATATGCTAGATGATTTTATGAAAAATATGACCTACAGGGTTTCCAGTGACAAGTACATAATAGTAAATGGACTGCTGGGAACTAAGGAAGGGTGGCCCGAACAATGCATCAAATCCCTGGCAAAGATAAGGGCAGAAAGGAATAAGCCGGCTGTTGATAAGAAGGTACTGGTTGACTGGAATGGGCTGATGATAGCAGCACTGGCCAGAGCACACAGAGCAACAGGCAACCGTGAATACCTTGACCTGGCTGTTGAGACAGCAGACCGTTTAACTGACGGTAACACGGTATACCATTCCATTGTCAATTCAGAACCAGTTGTTGAAGGTTTCCTTGACGATTATGCAAACCTTGCGTGGGGCATGCTTGAGCTGTACAGCTCAACGCTCAATGATAAGTACTTTGATAAAGCTAGAGAAATATGCGATCAGGCCATGGAGAAGTTTTCTTCGCCGGGGCCATTCTATTACTCAGCAGCAGGCGCCAATTCTCCGGCGAGGATGGCAGTGCTAAATGACTCAGTTACCCCCAGCGGCAACTCTGTAATGCTGCAGAACATGCTTGAGCTGGCCACAGTGACCGGCATCAGGAAGTATAATGACGCTTTGGAAGGGCTTTTAAAAATCGATTACAACGGCGCTTTCTGAAAGCCCGCTGGCCAGTGCGCTGGGCGCAATGGCAATTGACATGCATGAGTCAGGATTGAGGGAGATCATCCTGGCATCGGACAGCGTCCCAAAACACTTTTATGAACATCTGAGGTTCTACATGCCAGACCTGAGGATTTACCATAGATATGGATCAATGAAAAAGTGGCTGTTGGGCTATGAGCAGAAGGGCAATCAATTGACCATTTACCTTTGCTCCAATGGCAGATGCAGCCTGCCCATGAACAGCCTGGACCAGCTTATTAAAGAGCTTCAGAAAAGCCAGCCCACGAATTAGAATTAGGAAAAATATCCCGCGGGCAGGATTTGAACCTGCGACGGTCCGGTATCTGTGGGCCTGGCAGGCTGCCAAGGCAAGCCCTCTGCCTACCTCTACAGCCGGAAGCTCTACCAGGCTGAGCTACCGCGGGACATGGATGTAAGATATGACCCTTTTTTTAAGCTTTTCTTGTGACATCAAAAAATTGCCTGCGCGAAAATGATGGTTTCCAAAAAAATACCATCACTTAAAAATAATTTAAAAAGCGTGATTTATGCTGACGGCTTTTGCTCCTTCTTTTCCTTCTTCTTTGCCATTAAGGTCACCGTAAATGCTTTATTACCAGAACTTATTAAAAAACTATTCGCTGAATCCTTTTGAAATGATAGTTATGATCTTGAAAGGTCCCTGTCTATAGTTTTTGCGACGCGCCTTCCCCAGCCCATTGCCTCTATCACTGTTGATTCACCGGTAACTATATCGCCCCCCGCATATACCCCCTTTATGCTTGTACGACCTTCAAGGTCAACTACAACCCTTCCATGGCCATCAATGTTGAGCCCGGGCGTCATGCTGGGAATGAGCGGGTTTGGATAGAAGCCGATTGCAGTGATCACCATATCGACATTAAATTCAAAAGTTTCTCCTGTAGGTACGGGTCTTGGCCTGCCTGTTCTGTCAGGTTCACCTGGCTTCATCTTCATGAGCCTTATACCGCTCACGTTTACGCCGTCGCTTGAAATAAATTCGGATGGGGCCGAATAGAACATGAACTTAACCCCCTCTTCCTCCGCATGGTGAACTTCAACAGCCCTTCCCGTCATTTCAGACCTGCCCCTCCTGTACACTATATAGGTTTCAGCTCCAAGCCTGAGCGCTGACCTTGCAGCGTCCATTGCTGTGTTGCCAGCCCCTATGACGGCAACTCTTTTCCCGATGTGCAACGGTGTGTCATACTCTGGGAACATGTAAGATTTCATCAAATTGACCCTCGTTAGGAATTCGTTTGCAGTGTAGATGTTTGCGTAGTTTTCGCCTGGAACGTTAAGGAACATTGGCCTGCCAGCACCCACACCCAGAAACACGGCGTTGTAGTCCTTTAGCAGCTCATCGATGGTGTAAGTTGTGCCCACAACCGCACCAAGCTCAATCTTAACGCCTATGTTCTTCAGCTTTTCAAACTCCTTGTTAACTATCCTCTTGGGCAGCCTGAACTCAGGTATCCCGTATGTCAGGACGCCTCCCGGCACATGAAATGCTTCAAACATCGTAACGTCATATCCGGCCCTCTGTAGCTCAGAGGCAACAACTATTCCGGCAGGCCCTGAACCCACAACCGCCACGCTCTTTCCCTTTTTCTGAGAACTGACCGCAACCTCTATGCCATTTTCAATGGCCCAGTCACCCACGAACTTTTCAATGGCACCAATGGCAATGGGTTCACCGAGCCTGTTCAGAACGCATGAGCCCTCACACTGTATTTCCTGCTGGCACACCCTGCCAGTTATAGACGGCACTGGCGTTCTTGTTATGAGCGATTCATATGCTTCCCTTATCTTTCCCTGAGAAACAAGCTTCAGCATTGTGGGAACCTCAACGTTCACCGGACACCCCCTGTTCATGCATGGGGCAACGCAGTACTTTATGTCCCTTGAAGCCTCCTTTATGACCTCATCTTCGGTGAGGAGCAGCTCTACCTCATTGAAGTCCTTGACCCTCTCACTTGCAGGCCTGGTCCTGACCTGCACCCTCTTGCCAACCTTGCTCATAGCTTATCAGCTCCCCTTAGCATTTCAAGTGAAACTGTCTCCTCCCTCATATACGACTTTAACCTTATTGCAAGCTCCTTCCAGTTGACATCGTACGATACAAACTCTGGACCATCAACGCACGTAAGGAGGATCTTATTTCCAACTGTAACCCTGCAGGCGCCACACATTCCAACCCCACAGACCATCAGGGAGTTCAGGCTGACAAACGAATTTGGTATCTTGCCTGCTGCCACATCTGAACATGCTTTCATCATAAGTGTTGGCCCCACTGACCACATGGCATCAAAGCTCTGGCCACTTGAGAGCAATGCCTTTAACGCTTCAGATGTGAACCCCTTTAATCCTCTGCTCCCATCATCTGTGGTTACTATCAGCTCATCGCTCACGCTTCTCATTTTTTCCTCATATACCAGTGCATTGGAGGTCTTGGCTCCAATTATCGATACAACATAATTTCCATGTGCCTTCAGGGCCCTGGCAATGGGGTAGATGGCCGGAACGCCAACACCTCCCCCTATTATAACCACCCTCCCATATTTGGCCACCTTAGATGGCTTTCCCAGCGGGCCGGCCACGTAAAAAAGCCTTTCGCCTACATTGTGACCCGACAGCTTTATCGTAGTTGTACCAACCTCCTGATACACGATGTCTATCCAGCCCTGAACCGCATCCCAATCAACCATGGTCATGGGCACCCTTTCCCCCCTTTCATCCACCATGAGAAGCATGAACTGCCCTGCGTGGGCCGCTCTGGCTATCTTAGGTGCATAGATCTTCATTTCAAATATGTTTGTCGTGAGCTCGCGCTTTTCGAGAATTGTCCCTTCACGCTCAATATCGTCCAACACTGTTCCCCTTGATATGGGTTACTGACAGCGGAATAATAATGTTTGCTTGCATTTTTTCAAATTTATTCAATTAATCTAGCCCATAATTTGCAAATTTTGAGTTATTTAAAATTGCCAGAAACGCTAAAATAAATAAAGTTTGCAACAGTACCGGTATGCTGACAGGAATCAATCCGCCAGATGATATCTATGTATTTATAGAAATACCAAAGGGCAGCAATATAAAGATAGAGTATGATGAAAAGCTCAGGGCTCTGAGGGTTGACAGGATACTTTTCACGGCCACCTTCTACCCATTCAATTATGGCTTTATTCCCGGAACAAGAGGAGAGGACGGTGATCCCCTGGACTGCATCGTAGTAACCTTTGACCCTCTCCCTCATGGAGTTTACATAAGGTCAATACCCATAGGCGTACTCGTTACAGAGGACGAAAACGGAATTGACAGGAAAGTCATAGCTGTCCCCCACCATTCAATAGACCCAAAGTTTGAAAGGATAAAAACCCTGGAAGACCTTCCGCCGGGGGTTAAGGAGCAGATAGAGCATTTTTTCATGCACTATAAGGAGCTTGAAAGGGGCAAGTGGGTTAAGGTTAAAGGCTACGAACAGGCTGAAGTAGCAAAAAAAACCATCGTGCAGGCAATTGAAATGGCAAAAAAATGAACGTTCATTCTTCCTGCTTTTCCTTGAGCATGTCTGAAAGTGAAAGACTTCTGCCGTTCCTCTCTATCTTTATCTGAGTTTCAATTGTAACTGGCAAACCCATCGTCCTGAAAATGTACAGAAGCTCGCTGCCGCTTATCCTGTAGTTTATTGCATTGCTGTTTATCAGTTCAGCAAGTTTGGATACGACGAGCTTAGTTTCGTTCGGGAACTGCGCCATGGCAGCATTCAAGACTTCATCACCCCTGTCATAGAGTACCCTGGAGACCGTTGTCATGGGATCTTCTTTGATTTTTTGCTGCTGTGGAGGACGAACCTGTTTTTTAATCAGCTCATTCATCTTCCTCTTAAGTATCCTATCCACCTCTTCGTCCTCACTCATGACATTCTGTTTTGTGATCGTCTCTATAAAAGCTTTAACACAGCTTTTATTGAAAATGGAATATGAATGAGCGTTTATTGTGAAAAAGGTTATCATAAAGCTAAAATAGCCAAAAACCAATTAATGCCATATGGATGCAGGATGGGAACAGAACAATGAATTTGAGGATATAACAGGCAACCTTGATTTCTACATGGCAACTGAGGAGGGAAGGGCGCAGCTTGTAGAAATTACAAAAAAGCGCGAAAAGAAGTTCATTGAAGAGCTGATGAAGTTTTACAGGCCACAGAGAGACGTCATATGGATGAATTCCCACTGCAAAAGGTGCATCTACTTTGTTGAAAGTAAGAGCGGGAGCGCTAAGTGCGAGCTCAACAACGCAAGGCTTGTTAAACCGTTCTACGGCAGGGCAATCTGGGAAGTTATAAGGGAAGCTGACACACCTGATTTTGAGGTAAAGGGTATAGACTGGGAGGAAATGCGCATTCAAGTTGCACAGGAAATAATTGAAGAAGCCATGAAAAAGATAAACGACGGCAGGCCGTACAGCTGTTTTTCACCTAAATTAACCCGTGCCTAATGACATCAAAGACTTGACAATATAGTATTTTTGACTTCATAGGCAGGTCGCATGATGACAAACTGGCCAGAACATTACAGGAAGCTGATTAACATGGTTGACGTATTTACCAGCACAGACCTGGACAAGAAGTTAAAACGGTAGTTTTTCATTAAAGGAGCGACCCACATAATAAACAATTAAGCATTTTCCAGCATAAACATTTATTTTTTGATTTTATCTGGCATTAAGCAGTTGAGCATCCCAGGGCCAGTGGCCATGATAAGAAATTACAGGTACCTGACGAAAGACACCAAGATGCTGGTTCTGTACTATGGGGTGGAAAATGTCGGATCAGCAATGGGAAGCTTCATCACGATATTTTATGTGCTTTCGCTGGGTTATGGGCTGATCTTCTACGGCTTGCTTACTGCAGTTGGCGGGATTTCATTTGTGGCCTTCCTTCTGCCCATGTCATCATCATCCACTCTGCTTGGTTCAAAGAGGTCTGTCCTGATTGGAACAATTCTGCAGGCTGCATCTGAAATTATAATTGGCGCGTCCACAGGGAGGACGACAATACTTTCATCGGCCGTTGTGTGGTCACTTGGATCATCGATGATAACTCCCAACTTCGGAGCGCTTGTTTCCAAGTCAGAAAACATTGAAATGAGGACTCACGGTTTTTCAGCCAGCGGGTTCATGAGCCAGATGGGGGCGTTCGCAGGTACGGCGGCCTCTGGAATCATATCTAGCTCATTCTACCCGTTTGTTGGGAAAGTGAACGCTTACAGGCTGGTCTTTGTGATCTCTGCTGCAATAATGCTCCTTTCCATGTATCCAGCAAAGTTGTCCAGAGTGAACATAAGAGGATCAAGGCCAAAGTTCAGGGAACAGAGCTATGGCATAATATACAGGCTGATGATACCGGCCATGCTCATCGGTGCTGGTGCAGGGTTTCTGATACCTTACTTTCCTGTGCAGTTCAAGGAAAGGTTCGGGGCCAGCGTCCAGCTCATATCACTGATCTTTTCACTTACAAGTCTATTTATGGCCTTCTTCATGCTCTACATGCCTTATATTGAAAGAAACAGGGGTTCCCTCAGGTCGATAGTTAGCTCGTGGATGCTTTCCACGGTATTCATGATAGCAATGCCACTGACCGGCATCTTCGGCTTTATGGCTTTCCCACTTTTCTCTACCTTCTACTTCTTTAGGACAGTCATAATGAACGCCATATCGCCTGTTCAATCATCGTTTGAACTTTCACTCTTGAAGGAGCAGTACAGGCCCATTGCATCAAGCCTTGAAACGCTTGCATGGAACGCAGCAAATTCGGGCACTGTGGTGCTTGGAGCAATAGTCATGAAGGATTCTCTGAACCTTCCATTCTACATATGCGCGGCGTTCTACATTTCCGCTTCAGTTCTATACTACAGGTTCTTCAAGCATT
>JBMFVR010000009.1:0-18138 GCA_049965895.1 Nitrososphaeria archaeon
GAATTGAACAGAGTGTATTTATGAAGGAGATAAATATGAGGGAGACCTTCATGAGCTGGTTAGCAGTCAAAAATATAAGGCAGTTCGAAGCAATAAAAGATATGCTGAACAAGTACAGGCAGAACCCGGAGGCAATGTATTATAGCTCACTCGCTGAATTGAACAGTGCATAACAGGTGAACCCGATCATTATGCATTGATTTACGCTTTAAACAAATTTTCTTGCAGCTGTTAGATCAGCCGGCGAGTTCTTACGAGCATAAAAGAAACGCAAAAATCATTTACGCTTTTAAATTTCTGTTCTGATAAATCATATAATCAGCAAAAAATCAGATAATTGCAAGGAGAAGAGATTCAGGCATAAGGGAATGTTAGCTAAAGTATTTAAAGTTAAGGTGCTGAAAAACCACCTCAATACAGACACCTTTGAAAGGCTTTTTCATTGAAGCAAAAACGGTTCACTGGCAACGCCAAAGGTATATTTGATTTCAGCTGCACTGCAGGTCAAGGCCAGTGACAGCTTTGAAAGGAGAAACATCAGTGTTCAAGCCAGATGAGGTAGGGAATTTTGGATTGTATAAAGATGGGCATAGTGAACCTGAGCAGGACCAAGAAGAAAGGCAAGAAGATTGGCAAATTAAAGTTCAGGAAACATGTGAAAACCATCCAGCTCAAGCAGTACGGCATAACGTACAAAATCATTGACAAAATGCACATTAGAGTTCAGAATGCAGGTTTTCTGAAGGTGAATAGATTGGAGCAAATCCCGCAGGATGTAGAAATAGCCAATGCCCAACTGATTGACAAGCATGGTACCATTATTTTCAAACCGCTCAAATATATATGTTTTTGAAAAGTTTATCAATCATAGAATGTAAACATGTTCCCAGTGCTCGTAACTACCTCAATTTGAGTTGAACCTTTAGTGAAATATTTAGAAAGATTAACTTCCTGCCCTGGCTGAACAATTATATTTACATTTTGATAAATTGGGGGATTTGAGAAGCTCCATATCCTTATTATCTGTACAGGGTAGGGACCCACGTTTTCCACAATGACATTTGGGGTTATGGCCTGAACTATAACCTCCTTTACACCCGTAGTTTGGTTACCAGACACTCTAATATTAAGTGAACCACCAGAAACCGCACGTGTGGTTATTGGTATAGTGTATCTGGTATCATTGTTTTTTGCAATTAAAGCTGTATAAGTACCGCCAAAACCTGAGATTAAAACATTATCTGCTGTTGTTTGGCTATTATAAAGATCAATAGTGAGACTTAAATTAGTTGAAGAAGGCAAAACATTATTAAATGTAAATAAATATGAATTTTTATTATTAAATGGAGTAGAAAAAAGGTAATAAGATGTGCCGTTTGGATAGTAGGTTGTAATATTTGTATTAAGCAAGCTTAATGAACCTAGGTTAGATATTTTGTAAAATGTATAATTTGATAGCTGAACAGGAAGGTACTGTACCTGGTTAGTAACCCCCGATTTAGCCGGCGTTCCGAAAGTTACAGTGGGCATTATGTCATTCGGAGGGGCGGCTCTTATTCTAACCCAGTAAACTATATACTGCGTTTTACCATTTGTGGCTCCATTTGCACTTATAACAATTTGGGTTGCAGATGATATTCCGTATGTCGTATCTATGGCGCTCATACTTGCACCACTTGTATCACTTGCATAAAGGTTACCATTTGAAAACCAGGAAAAGCTTGTTTGATATATTGTTCCTTGTGTTGCAGAATCAGGAGTATATGTTAAGTAATAAAGCCCATAATAATTTCCTTGCCAGAGCGCAATAAAACTATACGTATTTCTTGCTCCCCAGAAATTACCTGAATAACCATAAGCAGGAGCTATTGAATTGGTAGTTGTACCGTACCCGAGAAATGTAGAATAATCATTATAACCATTACTTGGCTTACCGTTTGGCTTTACAAGAGTTTCCAAGATCATACCAGTAGATGTTATGGATTTTATGCTTGAGTAAACTCCTATATAATAACCGTTTGTCGTAGTTGGTTTTATAGTAAGCCCATTGTTTACACTTACTGAACCGACTCCATTGTTGTTATCAAAAACGGTCCATTTGGGATTCAAGTTTGTTCCTGCAAAATTATCATAAAAATTAAACACATTAGCGCCATCATCATATTTTCCATAACTTGAAGATAACTGCGGAGCTTCTCCTACTTTTCCGGTGTATTGTGAAAACAGGTTTGTATTTTTAGGATACAAATCCATTGTTACCGTTATTGAAGATTGAGCGGCAATACCATTGGGTAATGAGATCCACCACGTAGCCGATGATGAGGAATAACTTTCCAACCATGACGGTAGAACTTGACCATTAAGCATAAAATCTACATTTTGCCCGAAATAGATATTACTCGTATTGATATATTGCCATATAGGGTTACTTGATGTTATTGTTATGTTCTGCTGGAATGGAGCTGGTGTTGATAAAGACTGACCGTTAGATATAATCACATTGGCATAGTAAATATTGCTTTTAGGTGATGTAGTTACTATTGCTGGATAATTTGAATTTATTAGCAATCTGACTTCATGGTTTATTATATAATTGGAAGTTATCGGTATACTGAGGTCGAAGCTTGACAATGGCGGCACAGCATATGATTCAACTAAATTATATATGCCCAAATTAGAAAGCGCATATACATATAGGTATATTTGATTAGGATCGTTGCTTATTCCGTTTAATTCTATGTTACTCTGCGTAAAAGATAATGGAATAGAAAGGTTCAGGTATAGATTTTGGGTTTTCCCAGGCACAAGACCGGCGCCGTCAAGCAGGTATATGAACGGAGGGGAACTTGGTGTATACGGTAAGGCAGAAAGGCTTGACACATTGGACTGTGCATATTGAGCACGAATTGATTGCAGCTGCACAAGTTTTTCTGAAAGCGATAGCTGCTGTTGTTGCAAAAGCTCGTTTTCCGTGTTCATTGTGCTGACAAAACCAGTTTCCACTTCATAAATTGAAAACAATGCTATGAATGCTATGAGCACAAAGAAAACGGCACCGATTATTTCTGCCTGCCCCCTCCTCTTTCTCATGCTCACCCACCTATATAGCCAACGGCATAAGCCCCATCGGTGCTGTACACCTTTATCTGGTACTCAGAGTTTTGCAGGTTAAAGCTGAATTTTATGCTCACAAGCCCCCCAGGCGCAAGGGGCACCTTGCTGCTCAGCGGTATATACGTGAAATAGCTTGAATTTGACACCGTAACACCTTCCAGTATTACTTCCTGCGATCCATAGTTGCCGACCCATACATATATTCCGCTGCTGTTGGCATAGATATATTCAACCTTAAAATTTTCTGAAAGCTGGTTCTGCTCGGACATGTAGAGGCTGTTGAACCCCTGCCCCACATTGCCCAGGTAAGCGCTTCCCCAGGAAAGCACGGCAATTCCAAATATTACAGTTATAACTATTGCAATAAGAGAACCTATAATTGTTGACTGCGCCTTTTTCAAACTGATTTAAATTAATCATTATAGGGTTTAAATCTTTTCCTGTGGAAATCAAGCTAGATAGATTATTTTTTTAAATTTATAAACAAATAAAATTAATTTAGAGGGAAACAATCAGTAAATCTTAGATACTGGCTTTCGTCAACATAGCCTTTAAATAACATCCTTTCAGCGTTCGCCCAGATGAAAAGAAAATTTTCAACAGCCAGCTGCATGTAGCTCTATAGCATCTAAGGCTTGTCAGGGAAATGACCTGCGCAGAACAGCAGCACCCTCTGATAGGGATGTCAAGCCCGTGAATAAACCCATGACTGAACGCTGTTAGATATCATTGAATCACGCTATGGAGAACCCAGGCACAAAAATAGCTTGGCAGGATTGATCATAAATGGGCGCAGTTTTTATGGGAGGAACTGCTTTTTAAAGTTTAAATATGAAAAAATTTCAAATTGTAACATGAGCGAGGTAAACGTGGATAAGTTCGTTTCAAGGGCGAAGTCTTTTGGGCTAAACGTGTTTTTTGGCAGTTTAAATTCAAGGTTTTTTCCACAGGCATTCTGGGACGAGGATCAGGGCGATTATGTGAAATTTTTAAAGCTTGCAAAGGATTCAGGCGCTTCAATGGTAATCATTGATAAATATGTGATCGATGACGATGAAATAAATGAAAATATGATTGATACGGAATCAATTTCTGATGATGAAACACTCAGGAGAGCAAAAGAACTCAACGGCCGGCTTGAATCGTTCAGGCAGTACAATGGCAAGATTGCTGGCGCTAATATTTCATGGATAAAGGACGGCGTAAGTTTCAGCTATGCCGAATATGCCCCATGGGCCACTGAATTCTTGGACCTGATTGATGAAATTGAGCTGGAATTTGGAAGTTAAAAGCTTTTATTTATGGTCGCAGAAATGAAATCAGGTGTTAGATTTGACAGATGAAAAACTCGTGGAATTTCTCAAGACCGGCAAGGACTGGACCAGGCTAAAGACTTCAGTTCCTGGAATATTTGTGCTGAAGATGCCTGCGTACAGGGGTTCCCCCAGCAGGCTGGCGGTGGAAATAAACCCCGTTGATGAAAGCGGTGCTCCAAAGAAGAAGAGGGGGCTTGTTATAAGGGATCAGGAGGAGCTCAGGGAGTTCGTGAGTCTGGTGCAGAATGACAAACTGAAAAAGCTCGTCAGCGAGCTTGACCAGGTAAACCCAAAGAAGGAAAGGGAAAAGCGCAGCGATGAAGTTCTAGAGATCTGATCTTGCTTCAGGGAGGATCATTCCAGCATCCCCTCATCTGGCCTGGGGCAATTGAGCCCAGGCTCTACCAGCTGAACATAGCCAGTTCGGCCTATGGCAGGAACACCCTTGTCATACTCCCGACGGCCCTGGGCAAAACGGTAATCTCTGCCCTTGTATCTGCTGAGGTTCTTTACAGGCACAGGGATTTCAGAGTGATGGTCCTTGCTCCCACAAGGCCGCTTGTTATGCAGCACAGGCGCAGCTTCGCTGCCATAATGAAATTAAGGGAGAAGGATGTGGCGTTCCTGACCGGCAGGATACCTCCTGAGCACAGGAGGGCCATATGGGATGGCGAAGCAAGGGTCTTCTTTTCCACGCCAGAGGTAGTGAAGAACGACCTGCTTGAGGGCAGGCTGTCACTCAGGAACTTTGGCCTCGTTGTATTTGATGAAGCGCACAGGGCAGTAAAGGAGTACGCTTACACTGAAATCGCAAGGACCTACGTGAACCAGGCTGAGTTTCCCATGATTCTTGGGATGACCGCCTCTCCTGGTTCAACCCTTGAAAGGGTAATGAATGTGTGCAGGAACCTTTACATAGAGAAGGTTGAATTCAGGGATGAAGATGATCCCGACGTCAAGCCTTACGTCCACAAAATTGACATAGATTGGGTTAAGGTGGACCTGCCTGAAAGCTACAGGAAGGTCAGGTCAATGATATCATCCATGCTGCAGAAGAGGGTGAGGTGGCTCTATGAGAGGAAACTATTGAAGGTGCCGCCAGATATGGTGACGAGGAGGGACCTGATTGAAGTCGGGGAGGAGCTCAGGTACACCCTTGAAGCCGAGAGCATAGAGGAGGAGAGGAGCAGGATATTTGACGCCATAATGACGCAGTCCATCGCTCTTACGCTATTTCACATGATGGAGCTCATAGAGACCCAGGGCATTTACACCCTCAGGGCGTTCATCAAGAGGGCTGAGGAAGAGAAGGGTACCAGGTCACACGCTATGCTTGCATCCGACCCGGACTATCAGGTCCTTACAGGCATGGTCAATTCAATAACCGAAGATCATCCTAAACTCCTTGCCCTTAAGAAGCTGGTTTCAGACCAGCTGATGGTCAACCCAAAATCAAGAATGCTGATATTTACCCAGTACAGGGACACAGCAACTCACATAGTAGAAGAGCTAAGGACACTAAAGGGAGTGAGCGTTGACAGGTTTGTGGGGCAGGCTTCAAAGGGAAAGGACAGGGGAATGAGCCAGGACCAGCAGGCCAGGATGATAAGGGCACTTGAAGATGGTGAAATAAACGTGATGGTATCTACTTCCATAGCGGAGGAGGGTCTGGACATTCCGGCTGTTGACCACGTCTTCTTCTATGAACCAATTCCCAGCGAAATAAGGTATATACAGAGGCGTGGAAGGACCGGAAGGAAGGCGCCAGGTAAGGTAACCATTCTCGCAGCTGAGCAGACCCTGGACACGGCTTACCTTTACTCCAGCGTAAAGAGGGCAAAAAGGATGAGATGGATAGCATCAACCATCAACATGAAATTGCAGCCAGTTATGAGGATTTCTCAGATGCCCCCTGACGACCCGCTCACTCCGTCAGAAATACTGGAAATTGAGAGGGAATCAGGAGGCCCCAAGGGTGAACCGGTGGAGGAAGAGAGCGCGGAGGACTACAGGAGGCAGATCCTGAAGGATGTTGAAAGGGCATCAAAGGCTATCTACATGAGGATGATGGAGGCCGGAAGGAACGGCATGAGCACAGAAGACATAAGATCGATGATGGAGGAGGAGGGATTGAGCGAGCAGGTGGCTCTCTCGGCGCTTGAGAAGCTTGTTAAGGCAAAGAAAGTAATCGAATCCAATGGGGTTTACATGACATATTCTGCATCCCGCACGATCAATGCAAAGCTGCATGAGGTGGAGATAGAGCGCATATATCCCGGCTCAGCAGTTGTGAGGATTGATGGCAAGTGGAGGGCAAGGCTTGAACCAGCTGAATTCAATGGCCCAAGGAACATGATAAAGCGCGGATCAAAGTTTCTTGCTTCAATAGACCTTTATAGGGTTGAAGGGGTGCTCAGGATCAGGGTAAAGGAAGTTGCGCAGAAGCTGTGACGTCAGCTATTTTCCTGATAAGAACCTCGTCTGATTAGCAGAACCCCAATTATAATTACTGCCACCATTATTATCACTGCGCTTACAATCTCAGCATCCATGTGATTTTTTCTGGGTTAATTATATATAAGCTTTGCACGTCATTGGGGTTTTATCAAAAAAATCAGCCCTAGCTCAAGCAAGAGGAGTCACTTTTCACTGATTTCCTCAAGCAATTAAGTAGCTGTTTGCTTTTGAGTATGCCAAGCAAGTAATTATCGTTGTTGACCCTTCCCAGAAGCTCTATGTGCTTCCTGATTTCATGTACCGAGGGGAATGGAATACCGGCTTCCAAGAGTCTGCCCTTTAAAAATAATTGTAATGATTGCTCAATTTCAAATGCAGCCCAATCATATACCCCCTTGTCAAGGTGATACTTGGCAGTGTCCAGTGCTTCACTGGCGCGCCTCATAAAAAGTTTAACTGTATCCTACGAATTCACGGTTATTTATTGTATTGTTCTTAAATATTAACTTGATGCTTTGGTTTCAGCAAAATGTGGAATACGGTTGTAAAAAACTCACCCAAGTGACGAACTGGCATGATAAATACCAGTCAATTGGTTTAAGCTCCATCAATGCTGCTTGTATGAATCTGCATGCGAAAATTCCTTTAAGGAATATTTAAAAAAAATAAATTTAAATACTAAATTTCCTCGTTTGTCTCATCATATGCATAAATCATCAAATCGTTTCATAACAGCAACTTCCATATTTCTTTTGTTGGTTATGTTCTTTTCCTCAAGTGCCGCAATTTTGGCTCATGCTCAGACCAGCCCAAGCATTGTGGCTTATAAGATAAAGGGCCAGGCAGACCTCGCATCGCTAGGAAGTGAGAGCTTCTGGGCTTCAATTCCATGGACTGAGGTGCCCCTTGCAGCCAACGTGCCGAACGGGGGGCATACCCCTTACATTCTCGTTAAGATGGCAAACAATGGCACCGATCTATTTGTGCTACTTTCGTGGAACGCAACAGTGCCTAGCCATATGATGTCAAGCGTGTTCTCCCTTGGCGGCGGGCCTCCGGGCTATCCACCTCTATGGTACAACCAGAGTTCTGGGCAGTACATTCCGGCACCACCCAGAAGCATTGAGGAAAACGTTGTTAAGTCATATTATGTCAACTCCACATATTATTCACAGGACAGGGTAGCGATCATGTGGTACCTTGGAGGCCAGAGCGGAACCCCTGATGATTGCATGGTGGTAGGAAAGTCAAACGGCGGTGCCCTTCAGGCCGGTGGTGCAGCAGACATATGGGACTTTATGATGGGAGCCACATGGAATACCACACAGCCATTCCATACAGGAGTAGGTTATCCTATTAAACCACTTTCAGATTACTATAACTGGTGGAACCGCAATGTGACCTTCACAGGCGTCGATTACGGTGCTCCACCATACGGTTATGCATTGAACCTTTATACAAACGCTTCAAACCTTTATGAGGTTGGGCTGGGAACTGGCCTCTTTTACAATGATGTTGCCACAAACCAGACTGACCCGTATGTGGTTCAGGCCAGTGCCTATAACACAACAGGCACGTGGACAGTTGAAATGGTTAGGTCCATGGGGACGCCTGCCGGTGCTGGTGGATATGAGGTTAACCTTCAGCCGGGTTCAACATATGATGTGGCATTTGCAGTGTGGCAGGGCTATCACGGTGAGAACGCGTTCATTAAGTCAATTTCCACTTTTGTAACTGCTTACATATCAACCTCATCACCCCCCTCATTTTCTGCCGTAAACAGCCTGCTGTACATTGATGTGGCGTTCATAGTTGCCGTGGCAGCAGGTGCAGCGATAACTTACACGGCAATCTCCAGAAGGACTGAGGCGGTAAGCAAATGACTGTGGACAGAAACAGGAGAAACTTCCTGAGGGGCATGATTGCGGTGGGGGCTTTGATAGCTGTGGGGGGCGTTGCCAAGCCACTTTTGGACTATGCGGTTGTGAGCCAAAATGTGATTACGACGTTTCCAAAGGTGAAGGTGGCAAACATTTCACAGCTTGAAGTGAATCAGCCAGTAATATTCAATTATCCCCTGACAAATGAGCCAAACTACCTTGTAATGCTTGACAAGCCAGCAGAGTATGGCATAGGTCCCCAGAGCAATGTTATAGCTTTCAGTGCAATATGCGAGCATATGGGTTGCATATATCATTTCAGGACTTCCCTGGCACCCTACGGCGGCCCAGACGTTCCTGGTGGTCACTGCCCGTGTCACGGAAGCCTTTATAATTATTTGGAGGACGCGAAGGTTGTTGGGGGACCTGCCCCATGCCCAGTTCCAAGGGTAACGCTTGAACTTGATAGCTCCACGGGCGATATATACGCTGTAGGCATGGAACCTCCCACAATTTACAGCCATGGTTCATCTTGCGGTTCTGACGTTACTGATGACCTTCAGGGGGGCAGTGTTGCCTGATGAGCGACATAACAGAAAGGGTTCAGAAGTGGATCGAAGAAAGGTTTGGAACAAAATCCGTTGACAGGGTCCTGAGACCTATACCCAATTTTTCATTCAGGCCTGATTACTGGATGGGATCGCTCCTGGTGCTCGGGTTCATAATGCAGGGCATCACCGGCTTTCTGCTCCTGCTGTACTACGTTCCGACGCCAAGCCAGGCATGGGCCTCCACAAACAGCATAGTTACTTCAGTGCCATACGGAAGCCTGCTCCTCACCTTTCACCTTTATGATGCTTATGCCATAATACTGATAGTGTTCCTGCACATGTTCAGGAACTTCTTTGTGGGTGCCTACAAGAAACCCAGGGAGGGAATGTGGTTCTACGGCGTCATACTGGGCCTGATAACCCTTGGATTTGGATTTACAGGATACCTTCTTCCCTGGACCGTGGTTTCGAAGTCTGCCACCGATGTGGGCGTCGGCATGCTGAACTACTTCCCAGCATGGCTCACAGGACCAATCAAGTCAATACTGGTAGGCAACGGCACAGACGCAGCTGAGCTGACCAGGTTCTTCGCCATGCACATCATACTTTTACCGCTTCTCCTTGCTCTCTTCCTTTTCCTGAAACTTTACACCTTTGAAGTTCATGGCATCGCCCCTCCGGTAGGGCACAATGAAAGCGCAGATGTGAAAAGCACTTCGTGGATGCCGGGCGGCATGCTCTACCTTCTGATGCTTGGACTGTTTTATGTAGGTGGTCTGCTGATAGTTTCCTCGCTCTTCCCGGCCACACTTCCGCCAGCTTATTCAGTTCAGGCAGCCATGTCCATAACGCCAGAGCCTGATTGGTACTTCCTGTGGATTTACCAGGTTCTCAAGCTATCTGTATTTGGTGGCCCAAACGTCATCTACGCGCTGACGCTTGTAACCCTGCTCTTTGCAGTGCTTTTCCTGGTACCGGTAATAGACATGAGGGGAGGCAGGGCACCATCTGAGAGGCCTGTCGTGTTCACGCTTGGCATGATAGTTGCAACGTCAGTTGTGTTCATGACAGTGTGGGCCTACCTTACTCCAGGGCAGACAGTGCCTTTCTATCAGGCGGTGATGTACATTGGTGGAATAGCGCTAATTGAGGGGCTTGCAGCTTACCTTGGGTTCAGAAGGCGCGCCGCTGGTGCTAAGGGCAGCGTTCACCCATCGATTGCAATGGCAGTGCTCGTGGCTTCTCTTGCCGGTGCATCGGCATCGCTCATGCTTCTTGAAAAGGGATACCTCATATCAGTGCTGCTCATAGTCGGTTTCGTGTTTGCTTCAATGTCGTCCCTGTCAAAAATTGAGAGGCTGAGAAAGGAATGAACAGAGGCACTCTGCTCTTTGCCGGCTTCGTTCTGTCATTGGTAGGCGAGCTGCTCGGGGTGGTGGGGATTGTTATTACTTCGCAGTTAATTGCCCAGAATGACCCGGTTGCAAAGTCGCTGAGCGGCGCATTTCTGGGCCTTATGCTCATAATGTTCGGAATAATGGTAGCGTTTTACAGGATAACAGAGCGCGAATGAACATGCAGCATGCACGCATCGTGCAGGGCCCAATCATGGGGTCAGTAATAGCTGTTTACTTACTTCAGATACTGTTTCTTCAGCTGTTCGTGAGGCTGGAGCCAACCATGATGGGTGTTTCAATACCTTCATCGGTGCAGCTACTCGTGGATGCGGTGGTTCAGTCAATCCCGGCCCTTGTATTTGCTTCAACAGCCCTGCTGATATTTCTCGCGATGCTACGCTCGTCAGTTCAGGTCAGGCTAGTCTCATTCCTTTTCCTTGTCATGATGGTAGTTGATGAAACTGCATCGCTGTTAGCAGGGTGGCTGTACGGAAGCCTTTACTGGCTGCTCTTTAGCGTTTTAGTCATAGCATTTCCTGAAGTGCTGCTGATGATAGCCGCGCTTGAGAGGCGCAGCATAGCCGCTGGAGCCATAACGGTTTCCTCAGTGCTTGCTTCATCCTTTTACGCGTGGTCATTTCTTTCTAGGATTACTTTCAGTGTGCCACCCATCAGCCTCATCCCCATTTCGGTTTACGCATTTACAGTAGCCTTTGCCCTGCTATCCGCAACCATGGTCAAAAAATTTAACTTTGCGCTTTACCTCTCGCTGTCTGTTGCTGGTGTGCTGATGGGCCTGGTGGTTTATTTCACCTCTTCAAACCTGCTGGTTCAGAAGATAATCAACATGGTCCTGCAGACTTCTCTTGGGGCCCCAACTCCACTGCCATGGTTCGCCCCCCTTTTCTTTCTGATAATTTTTTCAGACATCTATTCACTGGTAATTTCGGTAAAGCTAAGGTCCCTCGGTCCGCTGTCAGTTGCAGCAGGGGCAACCATGGTATTTACCAGCGTTTACCTTCCATATAACATGCTCTACGCGTTCATTTCATTTTCAGGTGCCCTGTTGATTTTCCTCGGGTTGTCAGATAATACATCAAACCAGCCCAAGGGCGTCCCTTAGACTGTTCTGTGGAACGGCATCCTTTAGCGCTTCTTTGTAACTCATAATGTCTATCCCCTCACCTCTATCGGCTTTGATTCTGAGCTTTAGCAACCTGATCAGTCTGCCGTACGGTTCCTGCATTCCGCTTTCTTTTATGTTTTCCAGCTTTTCCTCATTTCCTCTGTAAAAGTAGATTAGCGCTTTTACATACACCGCGTGCGGATCATCCTGGCCTACTATGCCCTCGGCGCACCTTAGCTCAGACTCCGCATTCTCAACCCTACCTACAGCTATCATGGCCTTTGCGATGTTGAGGCATGTAACAGCCATCAGCTGCCCTGAGGGTTCCGCAGATTTGAGCAGCGCCTTTGCCCTGAGTAGCTCCTCCACGGCTAAACTGTACTTTCCCATCGCAAGCAGCAGCGCTCCCTGATTTATCATCATCCTCGATCTTTCCAGAGGGCTGTCGGTGCTATTTTCGGCCAGGCTAAATTCGTTGAACGCAGATATCAGGTCTCCCCTTTCAAGTGCCCTGTAACCACCCTCTCCAATCATGATGGCTAATTGAAGAAAAGGTTATTTAAGGTTCATGGCAACCAATGCCATGAAAAGGCTGCAATATATGGGCTATCCGGTCTTCGTCATAACCTTAAGTGATGGCACCGAAGTTGCATATCTTGACTACTGTCCTCACAAGGGCAGGCCAATAACCGCTGATGGATTTAAAATAGAAGGTGATACTATTGTGTGTCCATTTCACGGAGCAGCGTTTGACCTCAGGAACGGTATGCTCATCAGGCTTCCAGTTTCAAAGACTCCATGCCCTGAAAGCTGCTCCTTAACTGGGGTCAAGTTGAGCAACGGCAGCCCTGAAAGTTTTATGGGTGAGCCCAAGATGCCAAGGCTACCCGAACCAAAGAAGCCTTAAATTTGGCATTTCGACAGAATGGAAGATGAAAAACCGAAGGCTTTTCCCGGTGTGGAATAACGCTTCTGTGCATTGTGATATTATTTTAAAAGGAATGTTATGGGTCTGGGGGAAGCTGTAAATCTCAACAGCTTTAGTGTGAGAGAATGTCACAAACCATTCATGATGTCCTTGCGCTCATAAGTGCCTCGTAGTACTTGAGCCCGCTTCCTGTGAGCACTATAACGACTTTTTCGTCCCTGCCTATCTTTCCAGAATTCACAAGTTCATTGTAGCCTGCCAGTGCGGCTGCTGATGTGGGTTCAACGATCGCACCGCTCTTCAGCAGCTTTATCAGCGAATCCTTTATCATTTCATCGTTCACAAGGGCCACGTCTCCCCCGCTTTCATGAACCACATGAACCATCTGCTCCAGCCTGGGGGGTTCCCTTATTTTGAGGGCATCGGCCAGCGTGGAAGGCCTGCCCCCTGCTTTACCGTGAATCCTTTCATAAAGTGGCGCTGCGCCTGTGGCCTGCACTGCGTACATTCTCGGAACCTTCCCAGAACCCTTAAATCCAGTGTATGATCCAATGAACAGGGTTCCGGATGATACTGGCATGACTATCGCATCTGGAACACCCCCGAGCTGTTTTTCAATTTCCCCCGCAAACTTGACCATTCCGTGCACAAACCATGGGTTCCATGGATGCCCTATGTAGGCGCATCCCCTGCCCTCCATTTCCTGAGCCTTCAATGATGCCTCGTCCCTGTCCTCAGCCTCACTTATCTGCGCTCCAAGTGATTCCATGAGCATCATCTTTGACCTTGTTATGTCCTTTGGCACAACTATGTTTGCCCAGATTCCCGCAGAGGCAGCATATGCAGAGATGGATATTCCCGCGTTGCCGCTTGAATCCTCGGTGACGCATGCCATCCCCATTTCAAGTGCCCTTGATATTGCCGTAGCGGTGCCCCTGTCCTTAAATGAACCAGTGGGGTTCATGTATTCAAGCTTAAAGTGCACGTTCCTTCCAAAGCCGTAAAGGTTCACAAGGGGCGTGTTTCCCTCACCCAGCGTAACGCACTTTTTGCACCTGCTCTTGCTGGGGACAACGTCAAGCACACCACCACACTTTGGGCACTTCCACAGCCACCTGGTTGCCCTTTCCGTATATCCGCATTTGCTACATACATAGCTTTCCATGCCAGCCATTTGGTTTCCGTCAATAAAAGCTGTTGTTATTGGGGGTATTTCATTGGTTAATCTTAGTCTTTTGTCAAACACACTTAAACATATAATTAAAATATTGGCAGTGCCAAAAGCAATGCATAGGTGATTCTGGTGATAATTGAAACTTACGAATATGCGGTGAAGATGAGGGAACGGATATTCGGTTCAGTTGATTCTGAGAGGCAGGGGGAGCTCATCAGGGCAGCAAGAGAAATGTGGATCGAATATAAACCAAGGGATGTTCAGGCCGATCCTGCCGGCATTGACAGCAGCTGGAACGTCTCATCTCACCACGGCTTTTACGCATATGCGGTTGATGCGGTTTCCGTTCTTGCCGACGGTTCATATGCAGCTGAACCAAAGTGCGAGGTCGGGATAGACAGCATGCTGGTTGCTGAGGGAAGGGAAATCATATCTAACCCATCGCTCTGGCTTGAAAGCAGGGGCATGGGGTACGAGCATGATCTCAGCGTTGAAAGTTCGGGCAAACACATCCTCATAGATGGCTCGGTGCTGGCAAGGTTCTACGATATGAGAACAAGGAAAATGACAACCTTCCTTGACTACGCCTCCGACCTGATGAACATGGAGAACATAACGTTCGTTGCCAAGACCTCCACTAGCAACAGCATCCTGAACGGTATCGTTGGGGACATGCATTACTTCACCAAGGCCAACTCTTCATCAGGATTTTCGACGCCAGTTCATGACAGGAATGGGATAACGGTCACGTACATGAGGCTTTCTGACCACACACCCGTGCTTAGGGTTGAAGTTCCAGGAGCTGCAAATGAGAGTGAGATAATGGGCATAATGGACATGCTTTCAACGAGGGCTTATGGCGGTTACCCTTATGTGCTGAGGGTTGCCCATGAGCGGTGCAAGATAAGCAATTCTGACATGGAAATAATTGAAGGCGCGCTTGGGCTGAGCGGAGAGGCCAGCAGCAGGGAGGTGCTGGGAGAATGATTGGCATAGTTGCAGCTGAATCGTCCACCGACAGCTTTCCATTCTTTGCGTCAAGGCCAGTGAAGGTTGGGGAGTACGTTGTTGTTAATACACCGGAGGGCGATGCGCTGGGGTTCGTTGAAAGCAGCACGATAAGGAGCGAACTCATGACCACAGTTAAGAATTATATAGCAGCGGTTGAGGCCAGCAGGGCATCGTCATCAAACCCCAGGGACAAGGGATACACGGCGGTCGCAAGCATACTGGGACTCGTGAACGAACTGAAGGAGGGAAGGGTTTACATGCCATCCGTTCCTCCTGTGCCGGGAACCGAAGTCGCTGAGGCTTCCAGTGATCTTCTCACAGGCATATTCAGCAGGACCGGAAGGAACTTCATAAGGGTTGGAAGCCTGCTGAGGAACAGGGATGTCAGCGTTTCGGTTGACCTGAACATGGTTGCCTCAAGGCACCTTGCGATACTTGCAACGACGGGCAGCGGGAAGTCAAACCTTCTGGCTCTCATTGCGAAGAGGGTTAGCGATGTGTACGGAACCATGGTCATATTTGACTACCATGGCGAGTACTCTGAGCTTAAAATAGGCAGGGCAACACACGCGCAGCCAAAGATAAATCCACGGAACCTTGAATCTGAGGAGCTTGCGGAGCTGCTGGACATAAGCGGATCGGCCAGCAGGCAGAGGAGCCTGCTATCCAGCGTGCTGACAAACGAAGTGAGGGAAGCCAAGGACTTCTGGGGTGCGCTTAACGGTGCGCTTAATGCCATTGTGAACGATGAAGGGAGTGACCCCGAGGATGTGAGGAGGGCAAGGAGGCTGCTTGAAATAATCGACAGGGCCATGAAAAGGAAGGGAAAAATACTTGACCCTGAAATTGGTGACCCTCTGGACCAGGTGAGGGCAAACTACATAAACGTCATAGACATGGCTGAGCTTACCGAAAACCAGGCATCAATAATAATTTCGTACTACCTTTCAGAGCTCCTTGAGGACAGGAAGCTGGCTCAGAGGCAGAGGATGTCAGGGGTTCAGGGCAGGGTGAGGTTCAATGCCCCGGTAATAGTTGCAATTGAGGAGGCTCATGCCTTCCTCCCAGCTGATAAGGAATCAATGAGCGATGCAAGGAAGATAGCTTCAAAGGTTGCCAGAGAGGGAAGGAAGTTCGGCCTTTCGCTGATAGTGGTGTCTCAGAGGCCCAGCAGGGTTGACCAGGACATACTGAGCCAGATGGGCTCACTTGCTGTCATGAGAATAACTCAGCCGAAGGACCAGAACTACATACTGGAATCATCTGAGCTGATATCTGAGGATCTTGTAAATTACCTACCGTCAATGAATGTGGGGGAGGCCATACTGCTTGGGCAGTGGGTTGGATTGCCATCGATAGTTAAAATTGACAGGGTTGAGGAGAAGCTAACGGGGGCCGACATAGACGCCGTAAAGCAGTGGACTGAAGAGCAGGAAAGGTCAAGCATAGCACGGGACAACACATCAGAACTCATAAAGGGCGTTTGATCTTGCTGCTTGGCCACATTTCAGACACCCACCTTGGAGCATCGCCATACAGCCTGCAGGACAGGGAGAAGGACTTCTATGAATCGTTCGATGAAGCCATTGAAACAATGATCAGGGATCACGTCGATGCGGTGATACACTCAGGTGATGTGTTTGACTCGCCGAAGCCTGGCGGTTCTGCCATGGTGGCCCTGCTGAAGGGCTTCAGGAGGCTTGCGGATGCCGGGATAAGGGTTTTCTTCACCCTGGGTGAACACGATATAAGCAGGATTCCTGGAATACCATCACCCATGCTTTTCAGCGAAATGGGGCTTGCAACGTTCGTTGGTGACGGCCTTCAGCATGAATTCAACGGAATCACCGTAATAGGTTTCCATAAGCACAGGAGAAGTGAAATAGATTCCCTAAGGTCAAAGCTGGCGCAGCTGGACAGGGCCGCGCTCAATGGCAAAAAGGTTCTGGTTTTGCACCAGGGTTTGACTGAATTCCACGAATTTGCGGGAGAAATCACCCAGCAGGACCTTCCAAGGAGTTTTGATTACTATGCAATGGGCCATTTGCACGACAGGAACCAGGCGCTATTTGACGGATTTAAGGGGCCGGTCTGCTATCCAGGGTCAACAGAAGCTACATCCGTTGAAGGCATAAGGGAAAGGGAAAAGGGGTTCTACATAGTTGACCTCTCAGGAGAAACGGCATCACCTCAGTGGATAAGGCTAAAATCGGTGAGACCCCAGTTCAGCCTAGATTTCAAGTACGAAAGCATGGAGAAGGAAGTTCTCAAAGCAGCTTCAATGATTGAAGGCCTCAGCAAAAGGCCAATGCTGAGCGTAACTGTGAGCGGAAAGAATATCGACAGGGACAGGGTTTCAGCAGAGCTCAGGCAGCTATGCAGCCTTTCACTTTACTGCCAGCAGACAGTTAACGATGAGTCAGTTTACTCGAGGGAGTTACAGGGTAAACCGGCTGACATCGACAGGGAAATAATGGAAATCGCCACAAGGGTTCTTGGCAGCAGCGAGGCAGCATCATTTGCCATCAACGAGCTTTTGCCTGCGCTCGGGGATAAGGACAGCGATGAGGCGGCTGACCTGCTATGGTCCGCATTTAAGAACGGCAGGGTGCTTTCAGAATGATAGAGAGCATACTGCTCAGGAACTTCCTTTCACACGAGGAAACATCAATATCACTTGAAGATGGCATTAACGTTTTCGTTGGGGCAAACGGTGCTGGCAAATCCTCAGTAATAGATGCTGTTACATATGCGCTATATGGTGAGCACACGAGGGACAGTGACAGGAACCTGATAAGGAGGGGGGCTTCCTGGGGGGCTGTTGTTATGACCTTCACTTACGGCCAGGCCAGGTACACGGTTGAAAGGAAGCTGGGAGCCGATGGTAGGCTTGAAGGCGTTACGCTAAGGCAGATTTATCCGGTGCAGAGGCTGCTTGCTACCGGAGAGCGTAAGCAGTACGGTGAATCTGTAAGTGGCATGATATCTTCATTAATGCGCCTTGACTATGAAAAAATGAGGGTTGCGGCGATAATACAGCAGGGGGAACTCGACAGAATAATACAGTACAGGCCAGCCCAGTTCAAGGCTCTAATGGACAGCCTGATAGGCATCGACAGGTTCGGGAACGCGTACGAAGCCATGAGGGACCCGGTTGACCAGTTCAGGGAAAGGTTGAGAAGGG
>JBMFVR010000010.1:0-17327 GCA_049965895.1 Nitrososphaeria archaeon
ATCCAGCGTATCTTGTCGTCTGTAAGCTTCATTGTATGTTTGTGGCTGCCATGCGTTAATAATTTAAAGAAAAGAGACCTTTAATATAGGCACCAAATTTTTTATACTGGCATTTTGATTATGGATAATAGCATTCAATTTTTTGTAAAGTTTATAAATGTGGCACAGGCAAGCGTAATTATGCCAATAGCAGACCCAGTTAAACGCCAGATAGCAGTACAGAGGCGGTTAATGTTTAAAATATGTATGAAGTGTGGGGCTAAGAATCCCATTGATGCTGTAAGATGCAGAAAATGCGGTAGCCATGCCCTCAGATTAAAGAATAGAGAACTTGGTGCAAAGAAGTAAGCCCCAGGGGGCCGGTGGTGTAGCTTGGTCAGCACATCGCCTTGACATGGCGGGGGTCGCCGGTTCAAATCCGGCCCGGCCCACTCCAATTTTAATTATAGCTGAAAAAAGAGACGCCGCTGAGAGGATCGCTAGCGCGCTTGATAGTAACTATAAAGTATTAAATATACATGGAATTAAAATTTATCAGATAAAATTAGATAATAAAGAAGCAACTATATTGCCAGCGCGTGGGCATATTTTTGGGCTTAATAGTAATGTAAAGAATAGGCGCATTTATCCAGTTACAGATCTTGAGTGGGAACCTTTAAGCAGCATTAATAAAAAATTTTTAGAAACTGGTAACATAGCTGAATTGGCAAGGGAGCTACTGAAAAATTCAGAGCAAATAATAATTGCATGCGATTATGATATAGAAGGTGAGACAATAGGTTATAACATTGTCAAGTATTCTGGCGGTTTAGATAAAAAACTCTATAGGGCAAAGTTTTCAACATTAACCTCTGAAGACCTGCGTTTAAGCTTTAATTCACTTATTAAAAGGGAAGAATGGAACATGGCAGAAGCTGGTAGAACAAGGCATTACATTGATTACCTATGGGGCATAAATCTATCTAGGTTGGTAAGCGACAAAGTAAGGCGTATACGTTATGCAAACTTGAGCATGGGCAGAGTGCAGGGTCCGACTCTACTTGAGCTTTATAGGAGAGAATTTGAAATAAACGTGTTTGTCCCCAAGCCATATTGGCAAACTTCAGCATCAGTAGAGGTTAACGGGAAAGAAATAAACATGGTAGGCCCCACAGTATATTCTGAAAATGAATCACAACACATCAAAAAACTTGAAGGAAAAGTAGGCTCTGTTGAATCAGCAAAAAGTTATGTGGAAAGGATGCCTCCCCCTCCTCCTTTTAATCTTGCTGAAGTTCAAAAAGAAGCATATAGAATCTTTAAAATGAGTCCTTGGAAAGCTCTTTCGGTTCTTGAAAGCCTTTACCTTAAAGCCACAATATCATATCCACGAACAGCGTCGCAAAAATTACCTAGGAGCATAAACTACAAAAAAATTTTAGGAAGGCTGGCTGCCAGTTATTCTGATGCGGCAAATATCAGAAGGAGCGCCCCTATAGAAGGCAAATTAAATGACCCGGCTCATCCTGCTATCTATCCGACTGGCGAGGGCAAAGCGATTACACAAGATGAAAGAAATATTTATGATCTTGTGGCAAGGCGGTTCATATCATGTTTTATGGATGATGCAACAGTCAGAAAAAAAATGATTAAGGTAAATGTTGATGGCATAACATTTGCTGCAGAAGGAATGGAAATTATAGATCATGGTTGGACCAGCGTTTACCATTTCAGGGAGTTAAATGATATAATGTTGCCAGATGTAAGAGTTGGGGATCAGGCAATAATTAAAAAGGTAAATTTGTCAAATAAATATACTAAACCTCCCCCTAGGTATAACCCTTCCACATTGCTTGAATGGATGGAAAAAAATGAAATAGGTACGAAGGCCACGAGAGCTGAAATAATAATGACCCTCTATAAAAGGCATTATGTGAATGGGCAGAGAATGCAACTTACAAATTTAGGTTATGGCATTGCCAGGTTCTTCATAAACTCCCCCGTTATTACTGTTGAAATGACCAGGGAACTTGAAGCTAATCTAGAAAAGATAGGAGAAGGTTCAGTGGAAGCTAATAAAATCACTACAAAGTCAATTGATTTGTTATTTGAAGAAATAGAAAAAAGCAGGGATGATAGAGAACTTGTGGAATACTTCAAATTATACTTAAAGGGTGAAAAAATAGCCAACTTCGGTAAATGCCCTGTTTGTGGTAGCGGTGATTTGATATTCCATAGATCAGTAATTGGTAAAAGGTATTTAAGATGCAATAAATGTGGCGCTTCAGCTCCAATGCCATCCAAGGGGTTAATAATGCCTACAAAGACAACCTGTAAATTTTGTGGGTGGCCACTTATGAGAAGGGGCAAATGGGTTTTTTGTCCAAATCCAGCATGTCCAGGTAAACAAAAATGAATTGTATAATATGCGGATTTCCATCAGGCAATGAAAAATTGTGTTTTAAGCACGCTATAGCATCAAAAAGCTTAGCAGAAGGCTACAGTGCCTGGAAAAGCGCTTTAGGGATCACTTTAGGTGAATACTTAAACTACATTCTGAAAAACAAGGAGACGGGCGAGTGGGTAGTTGATGTTGCAAAATATATAATTGAATCAGGAGATCATTCTCCGCTAAATCTCTAAGAATGCTTTTAAGATGGTAATTTAAGAACTAAAATTGTTATGCCGCGTGATAGCAAAGAAGAAGATTTAATCAGCATGGTATACAAGCTGGTTTTAGAGAGTGGGGACGATGGTATATTACAGAGTGAGCTTTGGAAAAAACTCAACTTGACCAGCAGGGATGGTTCCAGAATAGCTACGAGGCTTGAGAAACGCAAATTAATAAGGAGAGAGAAAGTGCTTGAAGACGGAAGGTGGACATACAGATTAAAGCCTTTAGTTATACCTTTAAGTATTGAAAGCATCGCTGATGCTCCATGTATAACATGCCCCCTTTATTATAAGTGTTATGAAGACGGGGCCGTATCACCGAGAACATGCACAAAAATAGAGAGGTGGGTTGTTACTGAATATCATAGATCAATAAGTGTTAGCAATGTAAGTGTTGGGGAAGTAAATGAGGCCGGATGAAGCTAAAAAGGACTATTATAGAAGGCTAGCTAAAAGAACTGGCTATGTCAGCAGAGCAGCTTTTAAACTGATAGAGTTGGATTCAAAGTATAGCCTGTTTTATTCAGGCCAAAAGGTAATGGATCTGGGCGCATCACCGGGAGGATGGACTCAGGTGGCTTCAAAGGCTGTAAAAGAAAATGGGGAAGTAATAGCAATTGATATAAGACCAATTAAGGTTAACCTTGAGAATGTTAACTTTATCAAAATGAACCTGAAAGATGAAAGGCCTGCCATAAAGGGCATCGATGTAGTGCTATCTGATCTTTCACCCAAAGTAAGCGGCATTTGGGAATACGACCAAGAAACTCAATGGAACTTAACTGAAACTGCACTTAAAATAGCTGAAGAAAGCCTGAACAATGGTGGGGCATTTATATGTAAGGTTTTTGATGGAGAAGGTGTAAAGCGCATAATGGATAGAGCAAAAAAGTCGTTTTCATTTGTAAAATTAACAAAGCCTAAAGCAAGTAGGAAAGAAGCTAGTGAACTTTATCTTGTGTGCAAAAACTTTTTAAGGCATAATCCTACCAATAAACCAAATGGACAATAAATTATACGCTAAAGAGAGTTATTCGAAGATAATTGAACTCTTGAAGGAACATCATAGATGGTTTTCAGAATCACTTACTTTAATAGCATCTGAGAATGTTATGAGTGAAGCTGTTAAGGAAGCCGTAGTATCCGATTTGATGTCCAGATATGCAGAAGGCTGGCCCGGTGATAGGGTTTATGCCGGATGCAAGTATATAGACCAGATTGAACTTAGCGCAATAGATCTGGGAAAGAAGCTTTTTGACGCAGAATATGTGGATGTAAGGCCCATAGCCGGTGTCACGGCAAATCTTGCTGTTTACACGGCATTTACACAGCCGGGCGACACGATTATTTCTCTGGCAATTCCAAATGGTGGGCATATAACCTATGGTAAAAAGGACCTTGGGGGGACCGCTGGTGCCGTGCGTGGCCTGAATGTCGAAAATTTTCCATTCGATTCAATAGAAATGAATATTGATATAGATAAAACAAAGAATCTTGTAAGCAGATTAAAATCTGAAGGGAGAAAGCCAAAAATGGTCATATTTGGTGGGTCCCTTTTCCTTTTCCCCCACCCGTTAAAGGAGCTTGTTCCCTATCTCAAATCAGAAGGAATTACTGTAATGTACGATGGTGCTCATGTAATGGGGTTAATAGCTGGCGGAGAATTTCAACAACCATTGAAAGAGGGAGCAGACGTAATGACCGGCAGCACACATAAAACTTTACCGGGGCCACAGGGAGGGATTATAGTTAGCTTTGAAAAATATGCAGAGGCTCTTAAAAGTGCGGTATTTCCCAGCAATGTTTCCAATCATCATTTGCATCATGTTGCAGGTAAAGCAATAGTCTTTGCTGAAATGTTGGGTTTTGGTGAAGATTATGCGAAGAATGTCATTAAAAATGCGCAAAAACTTGCTGAATCATTAGCAGCCAAGGGATTTGTGGTTCTTGGAGAAAACAAGGGTTATACAAAGTCGCATCAAGTTGTAATAGATGTATCCATGTATGGAGGGGGAGGCGTAATAGAAAAAGAACTTGAGGATTCAAATATAATAGCAAACAGGAACTTGATACCTGGAGATATAAAAGCGGGAAGGCACTTCAGAAACCCAGGCGGTATTAGGATGGGTGTACAAGAACTGACAAGGCTTGGCATGGGAGCAAACGAGATGCAAGAAATTGCTGATATTCTCTATAGAGTTATAATCAAAAAGGAGGATCACGATGCAGCAAAGAAGCGCGTAAAGGAACTTAAATCTGAATTCAAAAGAGTTAAATATGCTTTTGAAAGCACAAGAGACGCGTATGAATATATAAAAATAAGGGTCTAATTTTTCTGTAAAGCTGCATTTTTAGTTTTTTAAATAACAATTAATCTGTTAAAGGTATCATAAACCTTAAGATATCCTCCAACCAGACATTAGGACGTTGAAAGAGTTTAATCCATGGGCTTCCTCAGATATAAAAGATTATGAAAAACTGGTAAAAGATTTTGGCATATCTAAGTTAAGTGCTGAACTAAATGAAAAGTTGAGCGATAACAAATATGTAAGAAGAGGCTTAATCATAGGTCATAGGGATCTTGATCTTTTTTTAAAACATGCAGAGAACGGGGAAAAAATATCTGTAATATCCGGCATAAAACCTACTGGCATATTTCATCTCGGAAGCAAAACAACTGCCGAGCAGATGATTTATTTTCAAAAAAAATTTCCTAAATTGTCACTATATTATTCAATAGCTGACCTTGAAGCATACATGGATAATGGTCAGAGCCTAGAAACAAGTAACAAAATAGCAGTTGATAATGTGGCTGATATGCTGGCTCTTGGAATGGACCCAGAAAGGAGTATTGTATATATGCAATCAAACGCGCTTTTGGTTTCTGATCTTGCATTCATATTTTCTGATGATGTTACAGTTAACATGTTGCGTGACATATATGGTGAAAGGAAATTTTCGCTTTATCTTTCAGCGCTTGTACAGGCTGGGGATATTTTTGTACCTCAAACAAATAATTTTGGCGGGGCCAAACCAGTGCTTGTGCCAGTAGGTGCTGATCAGGACCCACATATAAGGTTGAGCAGAGATCTTGCATTTAAGCATAGAAATGATTTTGGCTTTTACCCACCAGCTTCAATTTATCATAAATTGATCAAGTCGCTTAGCGGCGATGAAAAAATGTCAAAGAGAAATCCGGATAGCGTGATAACTTTATCGGACCGCAAAACTGATATCAAGCGCAAAATTATGGCCGCCTTTACTGGCGGAAGAACAACCATTGAAGAACAGCGAAAGTTGGGCGGTGAGCCAGAAAAATGCCCAGTGTTTGACCTTTACCTGTATTTTGAAGATGATGACAAAGTAATAAGTAACGTACACGCTGAATGTGTAGAAGGAAGAAGATTATGCGGCGAATGTAAATTGCAGGCACAAAAAATGGTCAGTTTAAAGCTTGAGGAACATCAGACAAAGAGAAATGAAATGATAGATATAGCACGGGATGTCATTCAAAAAGGGAACGAATTAGTTAAGAACCGGCCAATGTAGGTTAAGAATATGGAGCATATATCATTACATCCCCTTGAAAAAAGATTGCTAAAAGCGCTATTAGAAAAGGGGGGAGGCAGTGTGGAGCAGCTAGCTTCAACTGCCGGAATTAATAACGATCAAGCCCGTAGAGCAATAGAATGGCTCAGAGCAAAGGGACTGATAAAAGTCGAAGAAAAAAAGGAAAGGTTGCTTAAGCTTGGTGAGAATGGAAAAAGAGCTCTGCTTTAAGGGCTTCCCGAGCAAAGGATCGCTAATCTGGTAATTGAAAATGGAAAAATGAGCCTTCAAGAGATAGGCAGATCAATGGAGGAAAATGAATTCAGGGCAGCACTAGGCAGAGCAGTTAAAAATGGGTGGATAAAAATTGAAGGCAACACAGTAATTCCTAAAATAAAGGAAAAATTAAGAATCGAAAATCCTCTGCTCGATAAGATATCACGGGGTTCAATAACAGAAAATCAGCTTGACAAATCAGAACTTGAAATGTTCAAAGAGCTATCTAGGCGCCCTGGCTATATAGAATATAGGGATTTGACAGAAATGCATGTTACTCTAGCAGAAGGGATTCAAGGAAATCTACCGAATTTGAATGTTGATGAATCAACTATGCTTACTTCTGAGATGATATCTACTGGAAAATGGAAAGATGTAATTTTTTCCAATCTTGATATATCTTCTCCAGCGCCTCTAGTTTTTGCTTCAAGAATACACCCACTTTCGGAATTGATAGATTATATTAGGGAAATAATGATTTCTATGGGATTTGAAGAAGCGGAAGGTCAGATTATCAGGTCGTCCTTCTGGAACTTTGATGTTCTTTTTACTCCACAGGATCATCCAGCCAGAGATATGCATGATACATTTTACATAGAAGGATTAAAGCTTGAAGAAAAAGATAAACAGCTCGTTGATAAAGTAAAGGAAACCCACCAAAATGGTTGGATTACAGGGTCACTTGGTTGGGGGTATAACTGGAACGCCGAAATGGCTTGGAATGCGGTTCTTAGGACTCATACAACAACTATTACCGTAGAGAAACTATATAAAGAAAAAACTGGCAGAATTTTTACGGTGGGTAGGGTTTTTAGAAACGAAAAACCAGATTTCAAGCATCTTGTTGAACTTCACCAGCTTGATGCCGTAGTAGCTGGTGAAGAAGTTAGCATATCAAGGTTAATGGGTTACCTGACCACCTTTTATAGTAAACTGGGGTTTAAAAGGGTAAAATTTTGGCCCACGTTTTTTCCATATACAGAGCCTTCAATGCAGTCAATGATATATTCAGAAAAATTGAACGATTGGATAGAGCTTTGCGGAATGGGAATTTTTAGGCCAGAAGTAACTAAACCACTTGGTATAGATGAGCCAGTTATGGCATGGGGAATGGGCTTAGAGAGGCTTGCCATGCTAATATATGATATAGATGATATAAGAGAACTCTATGAAAACAAGCTTTCTTTATTGAGAAATTATAGGCCATATTCATTGGTAACTATATGAATAGACTAGCAATAAAAATAGTGCATGTCACGTAAAATCAGAATGCATTTGCTTCATATCACTTTCAGTTATCCCATCCTTGGATGCAATGTAATAAATCAGTGTTTCCAAGAAAAATAGGGACCTTAGTTCAAATACTGAATACATTGGATCTTGCGGGTAGTAACTAGATCGCAACCCTTTTAATTTCATTTTTATTCTGCCTGGAACTTCTACGATATAATCTGAATTTGCCGATAATTCAGAATCTACAAATGAAGTTAAAGCAACAACTTTAGCACCCTTTTCCTTCCCCTTTTTTGCAAGATTTGGTGAAATGCCTCCCCCAGACCCGGATATAATAAAAACCAGATCATTCTTTCCAACGCTCACGCTCCCCTTATCAAGCCAAAAGCTTACGTACCTTTCTTCACCAGGCTTGGAACAGTGCCTTAGCCTGGTAGCAAAAAATTTGCCTACAATGCCACTCAACCCCTCTCCTATTATTACTGTCTTTTTGTATTCGCAGTTCTTATTTGTCTTTGGAATCAATTCATAAAGATCAGCATAATATCCCGTTTTAGGACTAAAATTGGCTATAGCATCGATCAGGGATTTATGCGTTGTAGTAAAGTTGAGCCCCCTTAATTGCGATACAAGTGATAGCGAAAAAAGGAGAGACCTAAGCTCAAACAGCGTGCCCATTGGTGTTAAAGGCACATTGGATGCACCAGTTATCTGATTAGCAAAATAGTCTGATTCTTTCCGTGAAGCACCAGGTATAAGTATGGTTCTGTCAGAGAGAGCAGAAAGGGTGCTACTCGGATTACTGGTTATAGCAGTCAAAAATCCACCGCCCTGCTTTACGGCCCTTGCTACTTCAGTAGTGTAATATGTAGATCCGCTGCCTGAAAACGCTATTGCTAAATCACACGGTCCAAGTACATATGGTAGGTCGTTTGGACCATAGGAATAATCTACCCCGAGATTTCTTAAAAATCTCATCAATACTTCCGCTACGTCACCGGACCTTCCTGTACCAATTGTTATAACTCTTTTAGAATTCCTAATTCTTTCAACTAACCATTCAGTATCGTCCGGCAGACTGTAATTTGTAACCGTATTTATAAGCATATGATACGCAGAGCCTGAGCTCAAACTAGGTAACCACTCATTATTCCCATAGATGCATCAGTCATTTTTATGGATTCGTTTTTGGTCACTTTTCCGTAAATGGCTCTTATAGCGTCTATATTCTCAGGGACAACTATCGATTCTTGATGCACTGCATAACTTAGCATAACCTTATCGCCATCTGCATTTATAGATTCTTCAAATACAGCAACTTCGGGCAGGTCAGACCTCTTTCTTCCAAGGTCCCTCGCTATTTCCATTATTTCAGCTGTAGATTGAACCCCAGAAGTGGCACTTAAAATCACGATCCGTGGGGTATTTAAAAATTCATTTACGATTTCGGCCTTTGTAACTTTTTTATTTAACCAAATTGTCATTTGATGCAGATGCATGAGCGTTGTTGGTACTATCGCAGCTCTGGTAACTATTTTAAGATCTGGCAAAACGGTTCTTACGTCGTCTGCATGATGGCTTGGACTTTTTACCGGATCTAATGTAATTGAATTTATGGGTCCCTTTTTAATCTCCCGCGGATCAGCCGCTCTTCTTATAATGTTCACTTGAGTATCCTTTATTCCGTAACCTTTTAGTGCACATATTACCCTAAGCATTCCTGTAGTATTGCATGAAACAACCCTAACAAACTTTTTACCGGCAGCATGCTCATAATTACATAGAGAATTAAATGAAAGATCCACCATACTTGCATTTTCACCACCCTCAAATATTGCAGGTTTGCCCATTGATTGGTATAACTGCTTATATTGCGGTCCTAATCCCCCCGGTGTGGCATCAACAATTATATCACTTAAATTAACCATATCGGAAATAATACCTTTAATTTTGATCCCCTTTTCTTCAAACTTTTTTATGCTGCTTTCTGGAACATACAAATTTATTCCTCTGCGGTTTAGTAAAATTGATTCATAATCTGGGGTTGCCTTTGAAACGCCAGAAAGTTGCAAATCATTTTGAACTAGAACTGCGTCAGCCACCCGCTTGCCAATTGTTCCATAACCATTTACTGCAACCTTCATGCCCTTTGTTAAAACTGTTCAGGATTTAATCGTTGCCTTTTTTGTAAAGTGATTTAAAGAGCTTGAGCCATATATAAGAATCTATGTGCAGGGGTGATATGTTTGTAATAACTGAAATCTCATTCCAAGCATCAGAAATCTTTTTCCGCTCATTGCAGCTTGAGTTTATCAATCCAATTGCTCTGCTAACCTTAATGACTCTGCTATCTACCGGTAACGGAATATCTAATGGAAGTTCAATACGATAATTTTCCATTGCTAAAACAGAATAATAAAATATTTTTACTGCAAAACTTAGAGTTTTTTCTCCCCTTCCTTTTAATAATTCTTTCAATTTGTCATATAATTTTTTCGGATTGTCCTTATAGTCAGGTAAATTTTTAATCAATGAAAAATTTGAATGTTCAAGTTTTTTCAGCCTGGAAAATTTACCTCTAATGGCCAGCTCCCTTCTAGATTTTAGAAAATTCTTTACTATATCATATGGCGAATTAAGAGATGTATCTGACATTCTAACCAGATCCGACCAATATGTTTCCCCGCTTCCCCTTAATCTATAGGCAACTAAGGCGCTCAGCAAAGTTATATCATAAAACACTTTGCTTTCAAATTTGTTTGCTAACTGCTTTATTGATAAAAGCTGGGGGTCGTTATCTTCCAATTTGTAGATATAACCGGGTTCCATACTTTTTAGTGTCATGGCCATACAGGATATTACTGATTTGTTAGTTCTGCAGCCCATTAAATCACCATATCATTTGCAATTATAAATATATAGTACCAAAATTTTGACGGAACTGTACAATCTTATAATGAAAATAATGCCGCTTTTTGAGAAGTTTCACTCTACGCAGGGAGGTAAGCGTCGGCATACATATTATATACCTGACACTGCTTTAGTCATGGCATAATTCATAATCATCCTGCTTAATGATAATCTTCTTTATACACTCCTGTTTATTTATTGCGCGCAAACCATTAAGGCTCTCCCCATATGGCTGTAGCCATTTATATCACCTCCATTATATACGGTATAACATAGGTCTATTGATTTACCGAAATTACTAGTAAATGTAATGCGTTTATTTATTGACGAGTGCTAATTTAAATGACACAAGGCAAACAATGACATTTTTATGCAAATTCAGTGTATCTTAACCAAATTAACATATATATTATATATAAAAAACTCAATTAACTCATAAAATTATTTATTATTTCAGTAGCAACATCCTCAGTTTTCGCATTCCCGCCCATATCTGGGGTCAGTTTTTTACCATCTACCAGAGCTTTATTCACGGCATACTCAAGTTTAGAAGCAGCTTCTGAGTACCCCATCCATTCCAACATCATTTTAAAAGATAGAATTGTGGCGATGGGATTAGCTATTCCCTTACCAGAAATGTCGGGGGCTGAACCATGAACAGGTTCGAACATGGCATATCTATCTCCAAGGTTTGCTGATGCGGCCAGCCCTAATCCGCCCACTAGCGCTGCCGCTTCATCAGAAATTATATCGCCGTATAGGTTTTCAGTAACTATAACATCATATGTTTCAGGTTTTAGAATGAGCCAATGAGCTAGAGCATCTATATGCGCTTCTTCTACTAATATTTCGGGATATAGCTTGGCTACATCAAAAAAAACTTCCTTGTAAAGGCCATCAGTAGCTTTTAAGACATTTGCCTTATGTGCAATAGTTACCTTCTTTTTACGTTTTTTTGCCATTTCAAATGCAATTTTAAATATCCTTTCTGCAGAGCCCTTAGAAGTGATCCTGATACCCATTGCAATCTGATCTGTCACCCTGTACTCAAACCCGGAATAAGAACCTTCAGTGTTTTCCCGCACTATGAGAGCATCAAGTTTGACCAACGCGTTTGCCCTTGGGAGTGGTTTAAAAGGCCTAATATTGGCATATAAATCGAACATCTTTCTTATTTTTACCGGCACACCAAGTTCTGTTCCGAATCCCTCAAGTGATGTTGTGGGTCCCTTAAGAACGCAGTTTGCTGCCATCAGCTTTTCTTGAGACTGTTGTGGCAGATTTGTGCCATATTTTTTAAAAGCATTTAGTCCAGCTTCCAAAAACTCGAGGTCAATGGATAAACCACACTTATTATTTACAGCATTTATAACATGAACTGTTGCGGAAATTACTTCAGGACCTATTCCGTCTCCCTCAATTACAGCCACCTTCCACAATTTTTATCAACTCATCCTTTTCTGATTATTTTTGATATAACAAAGTTCAATATTCCGCCGGATTTTACATAATCCATTTCTAACTCTGAATCGATCCTTGACACAACTTCTGTTATGCCTTCGCGCCCATCCTTTTTGCTGTATGCTATGGTGGCTTTTCCACGCGGTCTTTTTTCTATGTTTATATTTAGTGGTTTTGACACATCGATGTTTAAATTTTTATACCCATCACCGGGCTTGAACTGCAATGGTATTATCCCCATCCCTACTAGGTTTGATCTATGTATTCTTTCAAAGCTTTCAGCTATGACGGCCCTTACACCAAGAAGTGCAGGACCCTTAGCTGCCCAATCTCTTGAACTCCCAGAACCATATTCCTTACCTGCTATTACCACAAGGGGGCGCCCTTCTTTTTTATATTCCATTGCAGCGTCATATATACTCATTATCTTCTTATCTGGGAAATGCTCAGTGAACCCGCCTTCAGTGTTTTCAAGAATAAGGTTCCTTATACGTCTGTTGGCAAAGGTACCCCGCATCATTACCTCGTGATTACCTCTCCTTGCTCCATAAGTATTAAATTCAGTCAGCGTAACGCCAAGTGATTTCAAGTATCTTCCAGCAGGGCTTTCTGGCATAATTGCCCCTGCAGGAGATATGTGATCTGTTGAAATCGAATCTCCAAAAACAGCAAGCACCGCAGCATTAGTGATTTTTTCTATATTGCGTTCGCCAGTTTCAGTTTCAAAAAATGGTGGCTTTCTTATATATGTACTCCTTTCATCCCACGAGTATGTTATACCGGATGGAGCTACAAGGTTATTCCAGAACGGATTAATGTTAAATAAACTCTCACCATATACCTGTTTAAAAATGCTTTGATCAACATAGTTCTTGATTATCTCATTTACTTCCCTTGTGGATGGCCATATATCCCGTAAATAAACTTCCTTTCCATCATTATCAGTACCAATTGGATCTCTTGAAATATCTTTCAAAATAGTTCCTGCAATGGCATATGCAACCACGAGTGGAGGAGACATCAAATAGTTAGCCCTGACATCATTATGTATTCTACCTTCAAAATTTCTGTTTCCAGAAAGCGCGCTAACCACAGCCAGATTTCCTTCATTAACAAGTTTGCTGAGGTCATCAGCCAATGGGCCACTGTTGCCTATGCAAGTAGTGCAACCATATGCCACCACATAAAAGCCCAGTTTTTCCAGGTACTTTAAAAGTCCGGACCTATTAAGGTATTCAGTGACCACTCTAGAACCTGGCGAGAGGCTTGTCTTCACCCTGCTTGTATCCACGCGAAGCCCCATTTCAACTGCCTTTTTTGCCAAAAGCCCTGCCATTATCAGAACTGCTGGATTGCTAGTATTAGTGCAACTAGTTATAGAAGCTATAACAATGTCTCCCTCCTTGAGATTGCCTGACGATTTTGGTTGGCTGCCCTGTAGCACTTGTTTGACAAAGCTTTCTGGCGCCCTTCTTAATTCCATCTGCTGTTTAGGTTGGCTAGGTCCAGCCAGACTGGGGCTTACACTATCCAAATCCAGCTCTATAACTTCGCTGTATTCGGGGATTTCATACATACCCTGTTTACTGTAATATTGTTCTACAAGCTGGATTTGTTCCTGACTCCTGCCAGTCATTTTAAGGTAATCAAGTGTCATTTTATCGACTGGAAAAATGGCGATTGTTGCTCCATATTCTGGGCACATGTTTGACACAGTTGCTCTGTCAGGCACACTTAAATTTTCCACTCCATCACCAAAAAATTCAACAAATTTACCAACTACTCCCCTTTCGCGCAACAACTTGGTTAAAGTGAGTGCCAAGTCTGTTGCCGTTACACCCTCCTTGAGCTTGCCATGTAATTTGACTCCCACCACCTGAGGCATTATAAATGATACAGGCTGTCCAAGCATAGCAGCCTCTGCTTCTATTCCACCAACCCCGAACCCCACAACACCAACCCCATTTATCATCGTGGTGTGGGAATCTGTTCCGACAAGAGAATCAAAGTATGCCAACCCATCAGGTGAAAGCATTACAACCTTTGCCAGATATTCGAGATTTATTTGATGACATATGCCAGCTGATGGGGGGAATATTCTTAGACCATTAAACGCTTTACTTGCCCATTTAAGGAAAGTGTACCGTTCACTGTTTCTTTTTATTTCATATTTAAGATTGGTATCAAATGATTCAGCTGAATTATACTCATCTATTTGAACTGAATGATCTATAATAAGGTCCACGGGTACGATGGGATTTATTGTGTTGGGATCGATTGATTTTGATTTTAAATAGTCTCTCATGGCAGCCAAATCTACAAGTGCTGGCACCCCCGTAAAGTCCTGCATCAGAATCCTTGATACAACTAAAGGTATATCTCTATCTTCTGGATTTTTTGAATTCCAGTTAGCGAGTGATAAAACATCCTCTTGAGTTACAGCTTTGCCATCTAGATTTCTAAGCATTGACTCTAGCACAATCTTTAACGAGTAAGGAAGGCGAGAAACCTTTCCATACCCCTCTTTTTCCAATTCTATTATAGAATAATATTTTATTTTTTTCCCATTAGGAAGAGTAAATTCCTTTAAAAATTGTTCTTTATCCATAACATCCCTTAAAACAAAGCACTTAAAAATATTAACTTTAAAAAGTAAATTACAAATGAAGATAATTTTAAGCGCGGTCATACATTCATCTGAGGACCCAGAAAAGGTAAAACAAGCCATTCTTAATATCATAGACCAAAATGACTACGAATCAATAGATTTACAAAACGATAGGATAATTATAAGGGCTGGGGCAGCCACTGTTGATAAGATAGTAAAATCGGTTAAGGACAAAAACATTGTGCCGCTATTTTTGAAGCTATTAAATGCCGGAAAGGGCAAAGCTGAATGCAAGCTGATGTTCAACAGGCAGGCCGCTCATGCGGGTCAGATAGTTATATGTGATGACCCCCAGGAGTCACCGCTGGGGCCCATATATCTTGTACTAAACGATGAGGCTGTAGATTATATTCTGTCGAAGGTGAAAATCAATTAATATTGTAACGTATACTTGCGCTATGCTTAAATTTTATTCTCGATTCCATTAGCAGCATATGATTGAAGATGTAAAAAAATGCAATGAAGTCATTTATCAATTGAGAGATTCATTAAAAAGGGCCATTAAGGAGAGGGATGACTTAAGATCAAAAATGCTGTATCTGCAAGCTGACTTTGAAAATTTTGCAAATAGAAGCAGGAGGAGTGCAGAAGAGCTGGTTGAAAAAAGGGAAACTGAAATAATTTTAGATATGCTGGAAATTCTTGATGAGCTGGAGTTAACATATGAGAAATCTAAAAATGAAATTGCGGGCAGTGATTTTTCAAGTGGCTTGGGCATAGTAATATCTAAATTCCGCAAAAAACTTGAAAACATGGGTATAACGACCATAGATCCAACAGGAAAAAAATTTGATCCAGCGCAACATATGGCAATTTCTACCGTTCAGGTAGAAGACCCTAAATTAAACGGTACAGTGGTGGAAGTTTTAAGAAAAGGTTATATGGCTAAGAGAAAGCTGATAAGGGCAGCTGTGGTTAAAGTGGGAGTAATAAAAGGTGATTAAAAATGGCATCTTCACAGGTTCAAAAAGAAAAGATCATAGGCATTGATTTAGGGACAACTAATTCAGCTGCGGCCATAATTGAGGGCGGAAGGCCGGTAATCATACCTAGCGCGGAGGGGCCAACCATTGCCGGCAAAATGTTTCCATCAGTAGTTGCATTTACAAAAGACGGTCAGCTTCTTGTTGGTGAATCCGCAAAAAGGCAGGCGGTCATGAACCCAGAGGGCACAATATTTGAGGCTAAGAGGAAAATGGGCCTTGACTTTAAATTTAAAATATATGGTAAAGAATTTACCCCTCAGCAGATTTCATCATTTATTCTTCAGAAGATAAAAAAGGATGCAGAAACATATCTAGGTTACCCTGTCAAGAAGGCGGTGATTACTGTGCCAGCTCATTTTAATGATAATCAAAGGCAGGCAACAAAGGATGCCGCTGAAATAGCAGGTCTTGAAGTTGTAAGGATAATAAATGAACCAACCGCTGCTTGCCTAGCTTTTGGTGTTGACAAACAAGAAAGTGAAATGAAAATACTGGTGTTCAGTTTTGGAGGAGGTACGCACGATGCTACACTCATGGAATTCGGCGGTGGGGTGTTCCAGGTTCTTGCCACTAGTGGTGATAATGAGACCGGTGGATCAGATATAGATAGAGCGCTTGTTAACTTTTTGCTAGACGAATTTAAAAAAGATACGGGGATAGACCTGCGCTCTGATACGATGGCAATGATGAGATTAAAAGAGGCGGCAGAAAAAGCAAAGATTGAACTTTCAAACCTCCTGACAACTGACATAGACCTGCCATTTATCGCAACCGTTAACGGTCAGCCGAAACATCTCCATTATACCCTCACTAGAGCTAAACTTGAAGAGCTGTCATTGCCCATAGTTGAAAAAATAAGACCAACTATCCAAAAGGTTCTGGCAGATGCAAAGCTTACTCCGGAAAACATCAATAAGGTTATATTAATTGGTGGCATGACAAGAATGCCACTCGTAAGAAAGTTCGTTGAAGATATCATGGGCAAACCGGCAGAAAGGGGCGTTGATCCAATGGAAGCTGTGGCTATAGGTGCAGCTATACAGGGGGCAGTGCTTGCTGGTGAAATAAAGAACATAGTACTGCTTGATGTAACCCCCGTGTCGCTTGGGGTTGAAACATTGGGCGGGATATTTACAAAATTGATTGAAAAGAATACAACAATTCCAACAAAAAAATCTCAGATATTTACAACCGCTGAAGACTTTCAGACAACTGTAACAATTCATGTTCTTCAGGGTGAAAGGCCTATGGCAGCCGATAACGTGTCTTTGGGAATGTTTAATCTTGATGGCATACCTCCAGCTCCACGCGGTGTCCCAAAAATTGAAGTAACTTTTGATATTGATGCAAATGGCATATTGCATGTTTCAGCAAGGGATACAGCAACTGGGAAGGAATCAAAAATCACCATAACTTCCAGAATGAGATTATCTGAAGAGGAAAAACAGAAAATGATTAAGGAAGCAGAAGAGTACGCAGAACAGGACAAGAAAAAGCTGGAATTGGCAACACTTAGAAACGAAGCTGACACGCTTCTTTATACTTCAAGGAAAATGAGAACTGATATGAAGGATAAAATAAGTGAATCGGAT
>JBMFVR010000011.1:0-16642 GCA_049965895.1 Nitrososphaeria archaeon
ACTTCAAATACTTTAACGGACATTTCATTATGCCTGAACCTCCTCTATTCGCCTTTGCAATTGCCTGATTTTTTGTTAATTGTATGAGAACAGAAAAGCATAATGGTGAACATCTTTAAAAGCGATGATTTTGAAATAAAATAAATCACTTAACCTGTATCCTGCAGAAATTGCCTCAGTAGCCCTATCTTGGGCAGCGCTATCTCACCCACTTCTGGATCTATTGCAACTGCATAAAGGTCATCTATATCAACGATTGATTTAAAGAACGGCGAAAGCAAATTTTCCTTGCTAACTACATTAACTTCTACACCTGAAGATATTGGAGAGAAAGCGGGGAGACATATGAAATTTATGCCTAAAGCTGTTTTACCATACAATATTACAGGCATCTTAACGCTATCAAACGATTTCCTGAGAAGCACAGCGGGCTGTTCATGCCCTATCACCAGTGTGGATACCCCGGCAAGTCCAACTAGCTTATGACCGTGAACGAACTTGTACCCTTTTTCAAAATGTTCGTCCTTTAAAGTTAATCCCAAGAATGAGGAAATATTGGCTAGGTAGTTATCATGATTGCCTCTGACAACTACCATTTCATTATAAAGTTTGTTAACCTCTTTGTACATCTTTTCAATCTCAAACCATTCTTGCTTTGATGCCCCAGCAAACCCATGCTTAAGATCCCCGTTTATGAGCAATCTTCCTGCTCCAGTCAGCTCATGCAGAACTCTTATTTCATTTATCACTATGTTCAGCTGGATCTCAGGAACAAATATCTTTGACTCTTCGGCAAGTACCCTTTCTTCGCCTAGCTGAAGGTCAGAAATTGCTACCAGATCTAAATCCTTAAAGTATATGCCTCTGTGGCCTGGCAAAGAAAAAACGTTCTTAATTATTTCCATTTTGCTGCCCTCTTTCTTTTAAGTATAAAAGAAGGTCCCTGTGCAACTTCATGATAAGCTTTCTTCTGTCTTCCATTAACATGACATCATGGGCCCCCATGACAATCATGTTAAATGAAAATGGGCTTGCCGCAGTAAATTCGCCCATTATAATGAACCTTGATTTGCCACCTTCAATGCCTTTTAGAAAGTTAATCGCCGCATCAACATCCATGTAATCCTCCTTTATTTCTCTGTAAACCTCCTTTGTAATTGGAAAGCCAGGGACCTGATCCATGATCCTTACGAGCCTGTCTGAATTGAACTGTTGCTTTCCCAGACTTATCTCATGGCCCTTATAGTTTCTAAGTATCATAAAGCTTCTTGCCGCAATTTGTCTGAATTTTCTTCTAAAAAGCTCTGTATTCTTTATGGCAACATCAAGCAATTTGCTTATGTTTTCAGAATTCACGCTTTCTATTACTTTTTCAATATCATATTTTATATTTCTATCAAATGAAAGCACAAAACCATTATCAGAAACTAGGATCCCTATTGATGATTCTATCATGTTAGATAGTTGATACCCATATGCTCTTGAAAGTGCATCGTTGGCCTTTCTTCCAATCATTGTATGAAAAATTATGTTTACTCTGCTATCAACATATCTTTCTACAATATAATCCCCTGCCTTTAGATGACCAATGCCTCTGCTTTTCAAGAATTCAGATTCATAATGCATGTAGTCTGCTATTGCGAATCTTGCATTTTTATCTAAAGGAAAATCCGTGAGCGTTTTCATTATTTCCCTTTTTGATTTACCTATTAAGCTATTCCTAAAAGCGTTGATCATGTTTGCTACATCATAGCTCAATGGTAGTTCCTCAGAGAACCATGCCGGGACAGTGGGTTTTAGATCATCGGTTCTCTTGACGTAAACCCTCATTCTGTAGGATTTTACAAATTGATATATTCTTCCTGCCAATACAAACCTGTCGCCTGGAACAAGCTTTTCCACAAACTCCTCCTCAAGATTGCCTATTGGCCTTTTTCCTTCATACACCTTTACCTTAGCTTCATCGGGTATAGTTCCTTGGTTCAGATAAAATATCATCCTTGCTGAACTCTTCCTCCCAAAAACAGCATCATGATCTGAATAATCGAGCCTGTCCACAAGCTGGCTGTTTTTATAAAGCAGTATTTTTGCATAAACCCTCTGATCTTCAAGGCTATGATATGAACCTGCAAGGTAATTTAGAACATCAATAAAATCTTCCCAATTCAAATCCCTGTAAGGATAGCTCTTTTTGACCAACAGGTAAGCTTCATTTACATTCCATTGCCTCTGAAGTGAAAGAGATACAAGTGCCTGCGCCAGCACATCAATAGCATTTTTAACTATCTTAATTCTGTCCAGCTGTTTCCTTTCAGCATAATACACTATAACTGAATCTTCTACAAGGTCATCCCTATCATTACATATCAGTATTCCTTTTGAAATGCCTTTAACGCTGTGGCCTGACCTTCCAACCCTCTGCAGCAGCCTTATTATGCTCTTTGGACTACCCAACTGTATAACTTGATCTATGTAGCCGATATCTATGCCCAGCTCTAGAGAGGTTGAACTCACTACTGCTCTTAATTTTCCACCCTTGAGTTTGTTCTCCATTTCAAGCCTGATGTCTCTGCTTACAGATGAATGATGGGCACCAACCGAGTCGTCTGTAAAAATATCTGGAAATCTCCTCTTTAAATTTGCAACTACCCTTTCAGTGCCACTTCTGGTGTTCGTAAATATCAGAGTTGTCCTACCTATTTTCAGATGCTCCCTTAATACTTCGTAAGTTTTCCTGCTCACAACGTTTTCAGGTGATTTGACAAGATCCTTAACAGGTGAAACCACCCTTAGATCAGGTTTTTTATCAAACCTTGCATCAACTATGGTGCAGTCTCTGCCATTGCCAACCAAGAACCGAGCTACCTCATCTATTGGCGATATCGTAGCGCTGAGCCCTATCCTCTGAAAGATAGCTATGTTGTTAAGTATTTCAAGGCCAAGGGAAAGATGGGTGCCTCTCTTTGATTCAGCTAGAGCATGTATTTCATCTACAATTACCCATTTTACGCTTCTTAAATTATTACTAAACTTGGGTGAAGCTAGCGCCGTTGAAAGGCTTTCTGGAGTAGTGCAGAGAATTGATGGAGGATTCCTTAACTGCTTTGACTTTTCATATGAAGATGTATCACCTGTCCTTATTCCAACAGTTACCTTGTTGAAGCTTTTTCCCTTTCCAGATGCCAGGCTCTTTATTTCCTCCAGTGGATATAACAGGCTCTTTTCAACATCGTTTATGAGGGCCTTTAAGGGAGAAATATATAGAGCCTGCACTCCATTGAGTGGCTTGCCATTTTCTTCAATTGTAAAAAGGTCACTTATTATATCCAGAAATGCTGCCAATGTTTTGCCTGTACCTGTTGGTGCAGAGACAAGGACGTTTTTATCGTTATGTATGTTTTCTATAGCCCCAAGCTGTGGGGGTGTAAATTCTCTGAAGTTTTTATCAAACCACTCAATTACAAGCGGGTTTAAGAGCTTCCTAACTCCCTCCTGTGTTCCCGGCTCAGCATACTCTATCAATTATATTTTTTCAGATTTTTTGGCAGTTTTAAAAAGGGTTTGCAAAAATTCATTAATTGCAGTGGTACCTTTTTCGCAAAAGTAAGCCAAGTTTAGTAAATATAAGCTATATGTTTAAGAAAAGGTTAAATCTTCAAGTACCTTATATAATTTTAGTTAAAAATTGGGTAAAATGGATAGCTCTTTAATAGTAAAATTAAATAGGATCTTATCTACTGAACACTCTATAATATTACTTGAAGAGCTATCCCAAGGTTTAAGGGTTGATAATGAGATACTGAAAAAACTTGGCATAGAAAGAAGAACCCTTTATTACATACTAAAAGAATTTCGGGAAAACGGATTAATAATTAAAAAGGGTAATAGGTACTCTCTTTCACTTCTCGGATTTTTTGTTTATAACGTAGAAAATGAATTAATGCGATGGCTTAAGAACAAGGATGAAGTCAAACTTCTTAACGAATACATAGATAGCTCTGAAACATTTAAAGTCACAAATGCTTTGCTTAAAAGCCTTGAAAACATAGTTGGAATTTCGAAATTTGAACCAGTGCGTGTATATACAGAATGGTATTCTCTAATTGAATCTTTAACAGAAAGAATAAAGGTAGCAAAGGAAAGCGTAAAGCTTGCAAGCAGGTATATAGATTCTAATGTGTTAAGAGCGCTCCTGGAAGCCGCAAAGAGAGGGGTCAGTGTAAAGATGATAACAGATAGAACTGACACAACATCTAGAGCCAAATATTATCTTGCATTAATATCCAACGAAGAAAATAAAACTGTTGCAAAACAGCTTTTCACATTAAGAAATGTATCTGCAAAGACAGCAAATGTTCCTTATAGTTTTATCATTGTTGACGAAGAAGATGTAGGAATAGAAATACCTGACATATTTGGCGAAAAAAGCTTCCTGCTGGGCATGCAATTCAAAAGCCCCATAATTGCAGAAAGAATGTCTTCAATTTTGGAAAATATGTATGAAAGAGCAGAGCAGGATAGGATAATTCACACATTAATACAGGAGGCAAAGGATTAATGACAAGCCCAAAGGGCATGTTTCTTCTCGTAAAGAGCAGGTATGTGGCCGTATTTCTTTACACTTCGGGCATAGCAAGCAATTTACTGGCTCTTACTGGCTTTGGTATTTCCTACACGATTTTTACCATGGCAGTTGGTTCTGCATTTCTAGCCACAATAAGTGCCTACATTTTGAGTGATTTGATGGACATGAAAGAGGATACACTAAATAGTCCAAATAGGCCCCTGCCATCAGGCAGAGCGTCTGTTAGCGATGCAAGAACTCTGATAATTTCAAGCCTAGTTCTGAGCATTGCTGTAGCTTTGATAATAAATCCTCTTACCGCAATAATGGTTTTTATCTCATTTATTCTGAGCTCCTTGTACTCCCTCCCCTTTATAAGGGCCAAAGATAGATACTATTCAAAGAGCCTGATAAGTTGGATGGGTGGTTTTGTTGGGACATTTACTGCTTCTGCCGTAATCTTAAAATTTTCTCTTTTAAGCGTTTTGATTTCTTCGCTTGATGGTTTTCTTATAATGTTACTGGTCATGATAGGTGATATAATAGATTATGATGGCGATAAAAAATCAGGCGTAAAATCTCTGGCTGTAACATTTGGTGTGAAAAACGCTGTTAAAATGATTGAATTAATCTTGACTATAGCGGCTACCATTGTTATTTCAATTTTTTATATCTCTTATCCTAGAATAAATCCTTCATTTCTGGTGATAAGCGGTGCTGCAATCTTAATGGTTTATAGATATATTTCAACTTTAGAATATTCCGGGTTTAAAAAGGAAAGAGCTAAACTTGTAAAACAGACTTTAAGGGCACTTTATTTTTCAGTTCAGATATCCATAATACTTGCTTTTTACGCCGCTGTAGCCTTTTAAAATAAAAACTTGTTTGAAACTTTTATCATAAAATTTATTTGAATATTATTATATATTGTTTAAAGTGAAGATTATATCTCTTGATAAGGTTCCCAAAGCTTGCAGATCATATGTAAAATATGAAAATTTAAACATAAATGACTTGAAAATTGCTGAGGTGTTGCTTGCGTGGCCCAAACAGGTTAAACCGGATCTGATCAAAGTCATGACGCATCTTAAGGCTATACAGACCTTTTCTGCCGGCGTTGACGATCTAGATTTCTCAGTATTACCAGAACATGTGAAGATATTTTCCAATGCTGGAGCTTTTTCGCTTCCGGTAGCAGAGCAGGCATGGTCACTGGCTCTAACTTTGGCAAAGGGGACAAACTGCAGGAAAAAGGTTGAAACATTTCAAATCGCGGATCGCAATGTGTTAATATTGGGGGCTGGAGGAATTGGAATGGAAATAGCTAGGATAGCAAAAAATGGGTTCAACGATCATGTAATTGGCCTTTCAAGAAGTTTCAGAGATTTAAAAAATTTTGATAAAACTTTCCCTATATCTTACCTTAGCAAAACCATTGGTTCGGCCGATTATATATTTGATGCACTTCCATTAAATAAATATACAAATGGTATATTAAATTATAATATATTAAAAGGTGTCAAGGATAAGGCAGTCATTGTTAACGTTGGCAGGGGCGAGACAATAGTCGAAGATGATATATACAGGGTTTTAACAGAAAGGAGCAATATAAGGTTCGGAACTGACGTTTTCTGGCGCAAGAATGGCGTTGAGGTTTTCGAAACAAAGCTCTGGCAGCTTGATAATTTTGCCGGAACACTGCATACTGGTGGAGCCTATGGTAATGAAGAAGTTCTTAATAGAGCAAAGGAAATTGCATGTAATAATGCTCTTAGATTCACTAAAGGGTTATCTACCGAAAACGAAGTGAAAAGAGATGATTATTACAAATAATAATCATTAAATCAATTTGACATTCAACGCGCCCATTTAAATAGATTAAAACTTTTTATTATAAGGTAGCAGTTAATGTTTATGAAAACCATAAACGCCATCCTGTGGTCTAATAATGTTAATAGGTACTTAATGAATCGATCAACAAGAGAGAACATGCATGTGTGGAACAGCAAATCACTAAAGAAGATTACTTCTGTTATTAATTCATATTGAACCTTGTTTTAAAAAACGTGCGGCCAAACTGTTGGAAACAATCTCAATTAACAACTTCCTAAATGAATAGTGTCATATATTGTGAACTACGCCCAGCTTTAACTGGTGCTTCATCGATGAAGCCACACGCAGAATGCTCTTCAGCATGGCCGCGTGATCTCTTCATCCATGCACATTAAGGTTGTACTTAGGGCCCTTAGCAAATTACTGAATCCCCCTTAATTGTCAGTCCACAGGCATAGGTTCTTCAACACCTTAACTTCAAATACTTTAACGGACATTTCATTATGCCTGAACCTCCTCTATTCGCCTTTGCAATTGCCTGATTTTTTGTTGGCTGCGTAAACTTTGGTAACATGAAAGCTCAACTGCGATCATCTTTAAAAGCGATGGTTTTGTTTCTAATAAATTTTGTTTGCTTCGTATGCAGATATCTGCCATTCAGGTTTAAGTGATGAAGCTACACTTAACAGATGCTGCAGAGAATCAGCCTCCCATTTACATACTGCCACATTGGCGTTCTTCGCTAAATGTATTTCTATCAGGTTTAACCCCTGAGGAAGCTTCTTTTGTTTTGCCAAATCTGTTATGGTGCCTGCAAACGCCATTACTTTATCTTTTTGTTCATCCTTCCATTGATGCACAACTATTATACTTACCATAAAAAAGTATTTACTTAGCTAATTAATATATTTATCTGAAAATTATGAGCCAATTGTTAATTTATCTTAAAACCAGTTTCCCAAATGATGAAAAAATCCCATCTGGTAATACAGTATTTTACAATATTTTAAATGAAGCCGTTTATTGTGCTCTGTGCACCTTATAGCAAAATTGAGTGCGCTATACACTTTTCTATTAACTTACATGTTCTGATGTGTAACATCCAAGTCTAACTGAATCTCTAAAATCTCTGACTGTTTTTTCAATATTATGTCATGAAATATGTAAGATAACCATTTTTCTAAACAACAACGAGAAACGGTTTTTTTGGCACTATTTTTTTCGTGCTTGGATAACACTCTTGCGTTTGCACCATATTCCTTACCAGCTGGCTTACCAAAAATATTTGAAGGTTGCACTAAGACTCTGCCATTGTTTCTGATCCTCTTAACCTTCCCAGAATCAGCTCCTGTGTGCACCAAAATCCTATCTCCATCAGTGCCAAAAAGTACTGTTGTAACCACTTTTCCTCCATTTTTTCTAAATGTGGTTAAATTAATGTACTTTGTATTTCTAAAATCTTCTGGGATGGTCAACAAAGACGCATAAACAGCTTCTCTACTTATCTTTTATTAAAAAATTTTTATGTATTTATAATGAAAATGTGGAAAATCAAATTTATATTAATGGGGTGCAATAAACACATTATAAAATGGATTCTTTAAAAAATAAAAGGGAAAATGAAAGTGCTTACGGTAAAATGTCTAGAAAGCTTGTCATGGAAAGTTCTGAGCTTTCAGGCAGATTTATGCAGCGGTTAAATGGTATTAGAGAAAATCATGAAGTTCTAAACTCTATAAAGGGGCTTGACCAGAATCTTGCATTAAAAACAGCAATAAAATACTTTGGTAAGGGGGTATATACAGCAGTTGGCATAGACGGCTCGATGGATTATGATGAGAGACTTGAAACCCTGCTCTTTTACGTTAATACTTCAGCTTACAGCGCTCCACTTACAGTTTCTGAAAGTGGGGTTAATGTAAATATAAGGGAAATCAAAAGGTCAGATAGCCTTTCTTCATATGCCGCCGTTCCGCTCTGGCTAGAAGACCTTTCCGAAGTTTTTATGTATCAGGTAGCTGCCGAAACAGAATATGATTTTCATGCTTCCATAGAAAAAATTCCATTTGCATTGATGACCATGGCAGAGATATGGAGCGCACTGAATTCAGTTAGAACTCCAGGTGTAAGGTTAATATTTATGGACAGGCCGCTCTACGGAACTTATACATCGGCATTAAAGGATCTGAGGGTCATACTAAGATCCGGCGCCTCACTTCTTACAAAGGTAAGAACAGAATATGGTCAGCCCAGCATGCTTGACATTAGCCTTGCTTCAACAATAGGACCGGGGATGTACATGCCGAATAGAATGCCATATCAAATTTACGGTATATTGAAGGCGCTTATTGAAGGAGTAGACTCAAATTCTATTAAAGGTAAATTGGGTCTTACTGACGAGGAATTAAAAAAACTTGTTAAAAAGATTGAAAAGAAAAATAAAGAAAGCACTGGCACCTTATTGGATTTCTCAAATAGCGATGATTTTAAAGTAAAGGAAGAAGTGAAGGACTACTGGGTGAGGGTTATGGCTGCATCGGAGTATATAGCAAGGAATGCATTTGAATCCGATAAACATCCATTGAAGATCGATGAAGAAAACTGGCTTACAATCTATGAACTCAATGCTGTAAACGTATTTCTTCTGTATGAGTTAGTTAAGGAGGCCGTTGAAAATGGAATACTACTGGTGGGTATAACAAAGGACACAGCAGCGTCTGATTTTACAAGGTCAGCCCTACCGTTTTCTCAATCACTTGGCATTATAAAAGGGTCATTATCCCCAAGCTTCAGAAACGACAAAGGATTTTTGACCGTGATGGCGGCTGTAAACAGTGATAAATTAAAAACACCATGGAGAACACTGAGTTATGATTCTTCTTTTGCTTCAATGAATGGGGATATAGGCCGTAGGCCCGTCCTTTCAGCTGCAAGAAAATACATATCAAGAGAAAGGCTTTTCGTAAAATCATATTTTCAATTGAGAACCTTTGCAACAGATCCTCAAATGAGATCACCGGTATTTGTCTATGACAGGCCATTTATGGAAGCATTTGACTCAGGTTTTGTTAGAATTGCATCAGCAAGAAGCAGGTCAGGCACAGTTAACTTGGAAATTTTCTTTGAAGAAAATGGCATAAGCGAAATCGACAACCTTGTGCTATACCTTCTGCTATGTTCAGATAACCCTGAAGTGCTAGAAGCATACGGCCATAACCAGCTGCTTTATATGGCAGATAAACGTGTAAAATACGAGATAATGATGACAAAAAACGCCTTAAAGGGTATAGCTGACCTGCAGCTTGGGACTCTGGCTAGAAAGGAAAGGATATTTTCTATATCAAGAAGGTTCAGGGATATCAGGGCTGAAAGTGAAAGGTTAAGGGAAAAGGGAGCAATGGGGGTAGTTAAATGATCGAAGACGTATTTGATAGAATGGGCGGTAAGTTTGAAGCAAGGTTAAGGGATCAATCAACGAGGGTCACTCCCGTAAAATCGAAGGAGGGGGAAATAGTTGTATCGTCTCCAGTGGCTATGCTGGAAGTAAAATTTGATTTTGATGTGTTTGACAGGCTTCACGAGCCCTCGTTCATTGGGATAGAGAGAAAATCCCCCTCTGAGGTTTCTTACTTGATTTACGAAATTGCCACAATAAAGCCCGTGCATTTTGAGATGGTTGGCCTTGATGAAAGGCTTCCCACAGGAATAAGAAAGGAATATTTGCAGACTGTTGGAGAAAGCTGGGGCACAAGTGATGAAACTTGGATTGATTTATGGGCAGTACCTACAAAGTATAAAATGGCGCTTGATGGTGCAATGCCGGTATTCAGCAGAGAAAATTCGGTACCGCTTGCAGGTTCCAAGGCATATCTGTTATCTAGAGATACCGTAAAGAGGTTCCTTTGTGTAGAGAACGGCACTTCAATAGGAAACCTTCTGGGCTTCAATATGCCACTCACGGTTAAGCCAGATTCTCTTGTAAGATATCATATGGGTATATTTGGGTTCACGGGCTCTGGGAAATCAAATCTGATGTCGTATCTTATAAGGGAAGCCATCAAATCTGATCCTAACCTTAGCGTAGTTATATTTGATGTTGCTGGCGAATATGCGATAAATCTGCTTGATGTGCTTCTAAAAAATGGGGAAATATATTCGACGGAAAATTATAGGAACGGCACAACTAGCTTTATGGACTCTCAGGCAATACCAGAATCACTTGAGGAAAGGGTTGAGCCAAAATACATAGAAGATTATGTAGACCTTCTTTTTAAGCAGGGCAGGGTCAAAAAGCTCAACCTTTCAGTGCAAAAGGCGATCACATTGGGGCAGCTGTTTGAAACGCTTGAAGGATCGCTTTCATCAAAACCTGAGACAAGGCTTTCTGGAATGAGGCAGCTAAGAAGGTTTACAGGTTACTTTTACGGTAATAGAAACTATGATGAAAGCACTGGAATCCAAGACCTGGATCAGGAAGCAAAGAACGAGCTCAATACAATACTTTCAGGAATAATGGAAAACGTAAGCGATAAGTCCAACATTTACAAGCAACTTTCCAGCATAATGGAATACATGAATGAAGAAGAAAGCATTAATCAGGATAAATTAACAGGCCCATCAGCACTAGCAGAAATGTTCAGGTCTTCTGACTCACCTAAGATAATTGTTAATTATGTGCCAGACCCCGACAAGGCAAGAAGGGCAGTGTCAGGGTTCATAGACGAACTTCTTTATCTCAAAAAAACATCCGGAATAAGGAAGAAGGTTCTGGTTGTGCTTGACGAAGCACAAGAATTTATACCTGACAGGACAAGGTTTGAAGATTATTCAGACCAGTCAAACAGTTCAGTTGAATCTTTGCTTAGACAGGGCAGAAAATATAGGGCCCACTGCTGGATAAGCACTCAGAGAGTTGCACATCTAAACACAAATGCACTTCAGCAGCTTCACAGTTACTTTGTCAGCACTCTTCCAAGATACTATGACAGGATGGTGATTGCAGATGCATTTTCCCTTAGTACTGAAATAATAGAGAAGACCACAGAACTGGAAACTGGTCAGTGGCTTTTTGTATCATACAAAGCAACGAAGCAAAAGAATGTACCGGCTTTTATCCAAGCCCCTAACAATGAGGACATACTGATAAGCAATCTGAAAGGTATTAACCCCAAATGAGATCCAATAACAAAAATAATAACTTTCAGTACAAATTTAAGTATTTTTTATATTTAAGGAGACAAAAGGCCCTTACCATAATAGCAGATCAACTTTTGTCTGATTTTATGATATGCCTGCCACTCTAACAGCTTGCAAGGGTAATTTCTGTCAAAAACGCTCTGCATAACTTGGCAAGCCAGCATTATGCTAATGTGAACTATCCAGTTAAAACTGGGTATGGTTTAGATAACATTTGAGTAGTTCTTTTGGTAACTTGACCCGGGTGTCATTTTGTACAACTTTATAGGCTGCTACTGCGTTGGCAAAATCACAGGCATTATCATAATCGTAATTCATAAGGCATGCCGTAATAAAAGCTGCATTAAAGCTGTCCCCGGCCCCGGTAGTGTTTATGGGCTTAACTAAAGGTGGTTTGTGCTGCTTGACCATTCCATTTAGGTCTAAATAACAACCATCACTTCCAGATTTTATAACAGTTAATTTTGCGTTCATTCTTGACTTTTCGGAGCACTTTCCCCTATTACAAAATACGGTAGCTCCTCTTAAGTCAAGCTTGGCATCGGTTTCCCCTATTCCCTCTAGATCAATAGAATAATTTATTCCGAGATTGTTTGCCGCTTTAATTACAGAATTCAAAACGTTAATTCCATTACTGTTAAGAAGTGTGTATCCAGAAAGATGTATCCATGACGGTGATGCCGAAATCAGTTCACTTGAATCCACATTTACTCTTTCACTTGCGCCCCGGTTACCAATCATGGTTCTTTCACCATGTGAATCAACAAGTATAAAGAAGAACCCAGTTGCCAAGTCATTTGCCGTTTTAACCATACTTTGGTTTGCTCCAAATGCGCGCAGGTCATTTTTTATTAAATCACCCCAGCAATCATTACCAACTGACCCATAAACAGATGCCCTCTGCCCCAGTTGTATCAAATACCATGCCATGTTTCCCGCAACTCCACCTGTTGACATTTTTACATTTTTTAGAAGGATATTGGCGCCAGGCTTTATTGAATTTTTAAAGTATCCTATGATATCAATTGCAAGATCTCCTATCACTATTATACTTGCCAAATACGCTCCCTCATTTTGTTAAACTGCTTCTAAAAATCAAATCTGTTACCCCAATATTTATGCGTAAAAACCTCACTTTTCAGCCCTTAATTTTGCTACTTTATTCATGAATTTCTTCACTCTCTCTATATTCACTGGGGAACTTATGTCACTTTCCTTAAAATGAGTTCCTACTATTGCTCCATCAGCTAGCGGAAGCAGTTCCCCAAGATTGGACTCAGACAGGCCACTGCCTATAAGTGTTGGCCCTATGGCTTTAAGCTCAATTATCTCTTCGGCAGATGGTGGCATTCCCGTACGTCTGCCAGTAACTATCAAAGCATCAGCTCCTCCCCTTTCAAGAGCATCAGACGCTGAATCAGAAACACTTCTTACTGCCAGAGGAACTGCATGTTTTACTCTTATATCCGCAAATATAGCTATGTTTTCAGCGCCCAAATACCTTCTGTATCTTAACAATTCTGCAGAATTTCCTTCGATTATTCCTTGATCAGTAAGGTACGCCTCAATAAGCACATTTACCCTTATGAATTTACAACCTGTAACATAAGCCAAAGCAAGCGCTGTTCTTGCGCCATTTCTTAAAACATTAACACCCAAGGGCAAGTTAACCGCATCTTTTACCTCCAACAGAATTTTTGTAAATGATGCTATCATTTCAGGGGAAGCTGGATCCTTAAAGTAAGGTGTATCGCCAATATTTTCCACAAGTATGCCATCCACTCCTCCACTCTCCAAGTTTTTAGCATCTTTAACTGCGCTTTTAACAATAGAATCCAGTTCTCCTACATATCTAGGAGAGCCTGGGAGTGGTTTAAGGTGCACCATGCCAATTATTGGATATTTTTTTTCAAATATAGAGTTAAGCTTCATTAATGCAATTTAGGATAAAGCGCAAATAAAAAACTTTCTGCATACGTTAGAGACTATGCCCTTTCTTTCAATCACCTGATTTTTTTGTTGGCTGCATAAACTTTGGTAACATGAAAGCGCAACTGCGATCATCTTTAAAAGCGATGGTTTTGAAATAAATAAAATTTAATCACATTTACCTTAATTTTTTAACTATCGACATAAGTTCTGAAACTCTTTTTGGGTCAACCGGATTCTGTGTTATACCACCATATTTGATTGACGTTCCCACTATTGCACCATCAGCTACCGACATGAGTTTTTCTGCATTCTGGGATGATAACCCGCTGCCTATCAAAACTGGCCTATCAGGCGCTGCTTTTTTTATTCTCTTTATGAGTTCAATCGGTGTTTCCTGACCTGTCATTTTACCTGTAGCAATAAGCGCATCTGCCATATAAAAATTGCTCCATACTGCATGCGTTTCAGGGTCGATTCCAGGAAATGTTACTGCATGCTTTTTGTATACATCAGCAAATATCCTTATTTCATCAGCATAAAGCCACTTCCTCATCCTGAGCACTTCCGTAGCGTTCCCATGATCAAGTGTTCCCGTGTCCCAAAGGTATGAGCCAGTTAGCAGACAGTCCCTTATAAATGAAGCCCCTGCCGCTTTAGCTATTGCTAAGGCAACCCTTCCGCCATTATGGATAACTGTTATTCCCACTGGTACCTTGAACTCCTTTACTATCGTTCTGGCCATTACGGCATGTGCGGTCATTTCTTCTGGTGGCACTTCCTTTCCAACAAAATAAGGCAAATCCCACATGTTTTCAACTATGAGCCCATCAATGCCATTCTCTACCAGAGTCCTTGCATCACTTATAGCTTTCTTTTCAATCATATCCATGCTCCAACCTTCATAAGCCGGTGAGCCGGGCATAGGCAATAGGTGCACCATGCCAATTATTGGTTTGTCAACCTTGAACATTTCTTTTATGTTATTAATTCTTTTTGAGTAAAATTTTTTTGCCCAATCTTCCATATAATCCATATAAAATATTACCAGTTATCATATATAAAATTATCCTGCAAAAAGTATCTTTATTAAATTAATTTGGCTTAACATCCTATTCATCCTAAAAGGCAAAGCTTCATTATTAAACGATATATATAAATACAGGATAAGGAAGGTTGGTGTATTATGGCAAGACTGCATGCAAAAAGAAAGGGTAAATCTCACAGTCACAGACCCCCTTTAGGACGGTCAATTACTTGGTTGAATGTTTCCCCCGAAGAAGTTGCCGGGTTAGCTGTTAAATTAAAAAAGGACGGTGTTTCAATTAGTTCTATAGGATTGGAATTGAGGGATAAATATGGTGTGCCAGGTATAAAATATGTTACAGGTAAGAGTCTGTCTGATGTGCTAAAAGAAAACAATGTGCAGGATCCAATGCCGGAAGATTTAATGAATCTTCTCACAAAGGCCCAGAGGCTCAACAGGCATTTACAGGTACACAAGACAGATAGAAAGAACAGGCATTCATTAGAGCTTGTTGAAGCAAAGGTTCATAGGCTTGCTAAGTATTACAAAAGTAAAGGAATTTTACCTGCTGACTGGAAATACAAGTCAGTGGTAGCTCAGCTTGAATGAGCCCTGATTTTGGATCTCTTATCAATCTTTTAGATGAAAAGTTAGAAAGCATTAAATCACAGGTAAAGCGTGGCCCATCACTTATATTTGCTGATGAGACTGTTGACGGAATAACTTCAAGCGCAATTATGTTTGATTTACTCAAAAGGCTAGGAACCAGACCGACAGTTAGATTTTCTGGCATTGCGGCAAGCACCACTAATATACCAGAATTTTCTGCGGATGTTAGGGTCGGAATTGGACTCAGAGCCGGCATGGAAGAAAACTCAATAAACCTCGGCATAGCCGGTGGAGTATCAGCGGAGAGTTTTGGGTTTAAATCGGAGGAAACCTCGCTTTCTACATTGGCCCATCTGTTCCGCAACAGGGAATTCAGGATTCCTAGCACTCATCATCTTGCGATAGCCGGTTCAATTTCAAGCCTTATGGATTCAAGCGAGCATCGTGGGTTAACAGGACTCAATGAAGCTGTGCTAGAGGAGGGCAGAGCCATTGGGGTCATAGGAAGTGACAAGAAAGTGGATTTAGGATTTGGATATATACTGCCTTTGCAAAATGCTATTTCTATTTCTGTGGATCCATATTTTAGAGGTATTACCGGTAACAGCGCAGCTTCCGAATCAGTTCTAAGCGATAATGGCATACCGTTTAAAAAAGATGATAGGTATCTTACTTTAAAGGATCTTAATGAAGACCTCCTGGGGCAACTGGCACTAGTTTTGGACCGGCACAGTGAATGCGGACCTGTAGAGCGCAACATATACTACCAGAACAACATAGACGAATCTTTTTTTATGTGGAACATAAGGGATCTAGCTCTTATACTAGAACTTCTTAATGCTTCTGGTTCAACTTGGATGGCATTTAAACTGGCTTCGGGGATGGCTAAAAACAGTGATTACGATGTTGCATGGCGTAAGGCAATGGCGCAACTCAACACAACTATAGAATCATTTAATAGGATACTAACAATCAGAGAAAGAAATATGGATGATGGCAAAATAAAAAGAATTGTCGCAAATGGAATGCTTAACTTTAAGGAAGCTATGATGGTTATGAAATGGCTAAGCAGATGGGACGCTAACCGTGATCGAATGACCGTATTGGAAACCAGCCAGGGAACAGATCAGCTGTTTATAATGCGATCAGCAGGCGTCGAGTTTAACAGAACAATCGAGGAAATTAGCCATCCATATGGAGCAAGGATAAAGCATATAATGCCATTTCTTATGGTTTTCGTAAATGTTATTAAAGCTGGGGAGTTCTATGAAGAACTGCGAAGCCATGCCGGGGTCCCCTAATCTGGTATGGGGCAGGCCTGGAGAGCCTGTGGCTGTCTCAGCCTTGTGGGTTCAAATCCCGCCCCCGGCGCTTTTAAATTTATTTTGTAAAATTAATCATTCACTTAGTGATATTCTCTTACACTAAAGCTTCCCATGCTGACCCAGAACTGCAACATGGAACTTGTTTGCTGATTCAATGAC
>JBMFVR010000012.1:0-15903 GCA_049965895.1 Nitrososphaeria archaeon
GTCACAAGTTCCTTTGCACCATAATCGCTGCTAGCCATCATCAGACCTTCTTCAATGCTTTTTACCGGTATCCAGGGTATGCCCATGGAAGCGCATTGAAGTTCTGCCCACGCAGTGTTCTCATAGTGAAAAACCATATCGTCCTTCCCGGCAAACACGGTTATTGCGCAGCACGGAAGCTGCCCTGTGCGCCTGTAAGTTTCAAATATAGCAAAATTGCTGTCCTTTCCCCCTGACAGCAAAATTGCGTAAATTGGCCTCTCATTTCTCATAATCCTCATCACCGTTCAGACGGCTCTTCCTTAATATCATCGAGGTCGCCATAAATGTTCGTTTTGTCCTATTAATGTTTTTTAAAAGGAATGTTAAGGGTTTGGGGGAAGTTGTAAATCTCAACCGATGAGATATGCGGATTTCCCCAGGAAATTTACATAAATGTGATATCATTTTATGATTTATTACAGTATGCTTTCGGCATACAAGTTCAGGCTCAGAGCAGGAGAAAACCATCATGACCAACTGGCAAGGAGTTCTATAACATACCATGAAAGGTTTGAATACTATGAAGAACCAGGAATTAGCAACTTGCAGATTCTGCAGGATGTTCTGCGGAGGCTTGATACAGCATTCAAGAACTTTGAGGGCAGGACAAAATACCAAAAGCTATGTTTCAAGCATAACCTACCCATAAGCAAGCCAGACATTGATATGCAAGAACAGCATTACATTGCCCAAAATGGGCAGGATGGTCAAGCATAGGGCAAGGTGAAAACAGTTACTGTGAGGTATAAGAATGGGGAATGGTACGCAACCATAGCTGTTTAGATTAAAGAGCCAATTGCACCAAAGGAAATCAAGATCCCTGTAGGTGTGACAGCGGATTAACAGATTTCATATACCTTTAAGATGGAACGCATGTTGAAAATCCTAAATTCATAAAAAAATGATAAAAAAAGCGAAGAACCTGAGCAGGAAGAAAGGCTCAAAGAACGGGAAAAGCTCCTGCTTGCAAACAGGTGGCAGGATTACAATAACGCAAAGGTTGACTGGCAAAGAGAACCTTTGTGTGCCATTCATGTGATCAGAGTGGCTGGAGTAATCATACTGCAGCGCGCTCTTGCAGGGATGGTCCGAAGTTATGCCTGTGGAGACACCAACGGCGGGGCATCAGACTGTGCTGGCTGTATGTCATTGAATCAGGAGTTCTTGTGTAGCAGATGAACACAAGATAGCGGCACGGGGAGCTTTAGTGTGGGGGATTGTCACTCAGTGGTTTGTACATCAGTACTTCATCATAGTAGGTGTTGCCCCTTTTGTATGCTTGAGGGAGAAAGCCATATTCTATAAATCCCAGACTGCGGTATAGGTGTATAGCACGCAGGTTGTTGCTGAATACGCTCAGTATAATAATTTCAAATTTGCCACGTGCGAGCTCTAGGGCCTTTGTCATCATTGCCCTTCCCATGCCCATGTTTCTGTATTTTTCCATTATTGCGATGCCCAGAACCCCTATGTGTGACGCTTCTGAGTTTTCCTTTCTTGGCTCGATAGTGCAGAGCCCAACGGCTTTGCCATCAACCTCTCCCACCACCGCCACGCTGGAACCTATAAGGTTGTTATACCATTTTGTTTCAGTATTTAGGTCAGGCCTTTCATTGTAAAGGGTAAGCCCCAGTTCCGCATTGTGCTTCACCTCATCATAGTATGAATAGTAAGCTTCGATTACCGCCATCATGTCCTGAGCTGTAGCTTCCCTTACTTTGTACATAAATAACATAAAAAAATAAAAACTGTTAATAAATGTTGTTTATTCCTTTGGCAGATTGAGCGCCGATTTCAGGCCCTTGTACCTGTTCCTTATGGTTACTTCCGTAACACCGGCAGCTTCTGCTATATCCTTCTGCGTTTTGTTTTCCCCTTCGATAACACATGCAACGTAAAGCGCAGCGGCGGCAAGCCCCATTGGATCCTTTCCTGCTGAAATTCCTGATTGCATCGCCTTCTTTATTATATCCAGCGCCTTCCTGCTTGTCCTTTCACTGAGCCCGACCCTTGTTGCTATCCTGCTGACCGATTTTACGGGGTCTGCAACTGGCATTTTGAGGTCAAGCTCCTTCACGATCAGCCTGTAACTCTTTGCTATGTCCTTCCTCTTTATGTTAGAAACAGCTGCTATGTCCTTAAGTGTTCTTGGTACCTCAAGCGACCTGCATGCTGTATAAAGCGATGCAGCCATTATGGCGCTGATACTCCTCCCCCTCACAAGGCCCTTCTCCAGCGCCTTGCGGTAAATGTATGCTGCCCTTTCTGATACACTTCCTGGAACGCTCAGCTTGTCAACGAGCCTGTTAAGCTCATTGAACGCCTGTCTGAGGTTCCTGTCTGCTGGTTCGTGTGCCTTGCTCCTGCTGTCCCACATCCTCAACCTGTAATATGTGGCCTTATTGGCCCCTGATATCGATTTTCCCGTTGCATCCCTGTTTGAACGATCCATTACCGTTGAAAGCCCCATATCATTTATTCCAAGTGAAGTGGGCGTGCCAACCCTGCTCCTGTTGTCCTTTTCGTCCTTTGAGAAGGCCCTCCATTCTGGCCCAGTGCTCTCCACCTTTTCCTTTACTACAAAGCCGCAGCTGGCGCATATTATTTCGCCCGATTCATCGTCCTGCAGAAGGTCCTTTGAACCGCACATCGGACACTTGTCAACTCCTTCCAGATCTCCCGGCCTAAGTTTTTTAAATGGCATAAATTTAACGCCAAAAAAATTTAAATTATGTATATATAAGTATTTCGGAAAAAACTATTATATTAGGTGGTAAATGATTGAATAGGTTTAAAAGTTCTGTGCTTTATAAAAAATGCATATGCTATATCTCTTTGTTGCGGTCGTTGATCTTCTCCTACTTTACCAAATGTTTAAGGAACACAGGCTTTACATCACCTCACATGGAAAGCCCAGCAGGTCAACCGTCATCGTCCCTCTGAGGGGTGATGAACCTGCACTCGTCATGAACGTCAAATCCCTGAAAAATCAGGACCATGGCGATTACAGGCTGTTGTACATTGTGGACCACGATGAAGCTGAAAAGCAATCAATCAGGCTTAAGTCCATGGGCGTGAGCATTGTTGAATCTGAAGAACTCTGCGATAAGTGCAGCGGCAAGGTTAAGGCAATAATCACAGGCATAGAGCACTCTGAGGGTAACGTAGTTGTGGCAGATTCTGACACAATATATCCAGAGCACTGGCTATCGGACATGACGTCAATGCTTGACTCCAATCAGGTCGTTACAGTGTTTTCCTGGCCATATCCTCTCAGAGTTTCAATCAGAAACCTGATGAGGGCTGGGTTCTGGACGCTGGGATTTGAAAGCCAGGCCATAGGCGGGAGGTTCCTGTGGGGAGGTTCCATGGCGTTCAGGAACGGGGTTATAGATGGCAGGGTAATTGATGAGCTAAAGGGTGAATGGTGTGATGATTGCGCGCTCACAAGAATTTCAAAGGAAAGGGGCTGGAGGATGGGTTATGCGGCACCTGCCATGCCGCTCAATGCCTTTGATGAAAGGAACCTAACATCATGGGCTTCGAGGCAGGCAAAGCTGATGCTCAAGTACTCGAGGAGGGGGGTCTATGCGTTCCTGTCTGTGGCGCTGGTCTTGGCGCTATTTATTGTGATTTTTGCATTTACGCTTAACTGGTTCCTTTTAACGCCCCACGTGCTCTGGGTGATAAAGAACCTGCTCAGGGGCCGAGCGTACGGCAGGCTGGCAATACTGCCTTCACTTATGTCTGTGCCGGCAATCTATTTTGCCATTTTCATGCTGGTTAAGGGGGCAAGATCTCATTCGATTCAGTGGAGGGATAGGAAATATTCCGTTGATGCCATCGGAAATTAATAATCAAAATTTTTATAAACGATAGTTCGACGTGAGGCATTGCCCCAGCATAAATATTACATTGAAACATACGGTTGCGCAGCAAACCAGGCGGATTCCGTCATAATGAAGGGAGTGCTTGAAAGCAGCGGCTGGACCGAATCTGATGAAACCAACGCAGAAGTCATAATCATAAACACCTGCGGGGTCAAAAAGCCTACTGAAGATAAGATACTTTACAGAATAGATGAGGTGGTTAACAATAAAAGGCCGCTCGTGGTTGCGGGCTGCCTCACGAGGATTGATACAGAACGCATTTTGAAAACAGGATGCAATGTGGCCATAGATGTGCGCTCTGTGGAACGCATAGCCGAAGCGGCAGAAATGTCTCTGGAAGGCGCAAGGGGAAGGCTGATAACCTCAGATTCGATAGTGGACAAGCCATCATTCATAGGCAGAAAGCTGTCAAACACAGTGGGGGTCATAGAGATACAGGAGGGCTGCGGGTATTACTGCACGTTCTGTGCGACAAAGTTCTCACGTGGCGGCAATCACAGTTTTTCTCTTCAGAGCATTGTCAGGGCTGTCAGTGATCTTGTAAGACAGGGGGCGATTGAAATTTGGCTAACCGGGCAGGACGTTGCGGCCTATAATTACCAGGGGAAAAGGCTGCCGGTGCTGCTTGAACAGCTTAGCACTATAGAAACTGAATTTAAGATAAGGGTTGGAATGATGACGCCACCCTTTGCAAAGGTGATTCTTAAAGATGTGCTGCAGTTGTTCCCCAGCAGGAAACCGTATCAGTTCTTTCATGTGCCAGTTCAGTCTGGCAGCGACAGGGTGCTGAATGATATGAAAAGGGGCTACAGGTCTTCATTTTTTGAGGAGTTGGTCAATTGTATAAGGGGAAAACTGCCATCAAGCACTATAGAAACTGACGTAATAGTTGGTTACCCAACAGAAACAGAGGCTGACTTTCAGGCAACGCTGTCACTTCTGGAGAGGGTGAAACCGGCTTCAGTTAACCTTTCCAAGTTCTGGTCAAGGCCTGGCACTGAAGCTTCAAGGCTCAGGCCGCTTGACAGCAGAACGGTAGCTAGGAGGAGCAGGGAAGCCTACGAGCTGATCATGGATATAATGAAAATGTCAAATGAAAAGTGGATCGGCTGGGAAGGTGAAGTAATAATAACAGAAAAGGGAAGCGTTTATGGGACATGGAAGGGCAGAAACTACGCGTACAAGCAGATCATAATAAACAGTGAAAGGGAAATGCTAGGAAAGGCTGTTACAGCAAGGGTAGATGGTGCAGATTCTGTTAATCTATATGCGCACCCAATTAATTAATGTGAACCCTAATAGCAGCGATGAAAGATTCAGATAAGGCCACTGTACTTTCCTCCCAGGATAAACAGCAGGGCGGCTGCCATGGCTGAGGCAGCCGCTGCATATGAATACGAATAAAGCGGATTAAAATAATACAGGAATCCCATCGTGAGATTGCCTATAAATAATCCAGCGCTCCTCGAAGCTGTTAGAGAACCCATTCCTTCACCGAGCTGTTTCTTAACTTGAGTTATAAGATTTGGTTCCAGCGTATCTATGGTCCCGATAGCTATTCCTATTGTTAATACCGAAAGTATAAGAGCTGGAAGTCCCCACCGGAAGAAATATGAAAGCCCCAGCATAAATGTCCCAATTGCCGATAACAAATAGCCTAAAAATCCAAGCGATGGGATCAACTTTAATTTCCTTGTTCCAATAAAATATCCAAATACAGCAGAAGCAAGCAGAAAAAGGCCATAAGACGCGAAGGCTGGAACATCCATATCGGTGGCCTGCGCTATGGTCAAAACTGGGAACCCAAGGCTGTAAATGCTAAAGCCGTATAGGGCTGTTGCAAGAAGTACACCCCTGTATGCTCCACGGCCTGAAGCTTCGTGAACCATCCTCCTATCGGTGCGTTTTTCCTTGACCATTACCAAAAGTGTTGTGGCTACAATTATGGGTATGGCGGTAAGCAGTAGTATGTACCTTAGAGATATGCCAAGGTAGAGGAGCGTTAACAGGATTATTATTGAACACACCCCCCCTCCAACGTCCAGGGCATTTAGAAATGCAAACACCCTACCCCTGTTCTTTTCGTTTATTTCTTCACTTATCAATGCCTTCCTTGCCGGAGACCTGAAGTTTCTGGATAACCATCCAGCACTGAATAGAGCTGAAGCTTCATAGGCGTTGCTCGCCATTCCGCTAAATGACAGCAGAGGAATTAAGGCATTTCCCGCGACAGCTATCTTCTTTCTTCCAAATTTATCGGCAAGCCTGCCCCCCAGATATCCAAGTAATGCCCCAAATCCGTAAGATACTGCAACGGTTATCCCATAAATATATACTGGAGCATGATAAATGATAACTAAAAGCACAGGCAGTACAGCCAGCACGGTCTGATAGCCAAGATCTGAAAAGAATGCTGAGAATGAAATCAACAATATGTTTTTGTTTATCCATTTACCAGGCATATAACTCAATTTATCATCATTCATTTATAAGGCTTTGTTTGAATTGGTCTAGCGAAAGCTCTTAAAGGAATGTTAGTGGTTTGGGGGAAGCTGCAAATCTCAGCAGCTTTAGCGTGAGAGGGCATCACTGAATTCATACGCTAACCATTTTAGTAGTTGATATGAAGCCCAATATTATGCATTGGCACACCTATCATGGGGTCCAGTATTTGCCTGAAGTTCACTGTTGAATTAATGCCCTTGCAGCCACTTTTTTCACTTTTATGACAGCCATTTTGGAATTCGGCTATCTCTTTTTGTACAACTAACCCCCTTTTGCTCTGTTTGTTTGATCCCGGTTCACTTTCATCTCTGGAATGGTATACCTGTTCCAGAACAATTTGTATAGTCTAAGCTTATCTGGAAGGTCCCTTAGGCCCGGGATCCATGGCAGTAAAACTATGATGATAAATATCGCAGTTATGATTAGCTCGTTGTACAGCGAATGCCACCACGGTATTGTGTCACCCCATGCTTCAAGAAGATCATATGGCAATAGCCAGTATGAACCGATCTGCCACGGTTCAATGTTAAATTTTATCATCCCAAGATCTCCTTCATATAATCCATACTGTTGTCCTTCCACCAAATGGATCAGTCCCATGTCAGCTAACAGCCTTATGGTATATGTCTGGTCCAAACTGCTGTGATCATACGTTTGCAGGTACAGTGAACCGTCATAAAGCCCTGACTGGGCCATCTGTGTAAGCTGAGCGGCAGCAACCTCAACCGGATTGCCTGACATGAGGGCACCGTTTACGGAGCCTCCGTTTTTAAAGTAATAATATGTATCGTTCAACTGGTTAATTCTGGTTGAATAATTTTCAGATAAATACGACCCTAGGTAGTTATATGAGTGAGTCGCGTTGATGAGCATCAAATATGGGCCAACAAAGTAAACCTGGCTTGTGTTAACATATGTAATTGGATCTGCGGAATCAGAATATGGATTAACCGGACCTATTGGAGAAAATTTTGCGTACTCGGCAGTGGCTGATGTTTTGTTCAGTTCAAGCAGAACAGTTGCAGCAAAATCACTGGGATAATGCTGCGATGCCCACTGCGCATTGAGAGCAGGAACAAACGGTGTAGCCCAGTAGGGCCCAAGGAAAACCCCCGCAGCTATAACTATAACGACAATCGCCGTTGCTCTTTCAACCATGGGAACAAAGTATCTGGTTTCAAAGGAAAGCCCAGGTATACTCTATGCTGCAAATGGATTGCTGATGGGGCTGATAGTTATAACTCCCCTTGCTGGGTTCGTAGATCCTGGAAGCGTGATAATTCTGGGACTTATATCAGGTCAAGTGTTCATAGCCGGTGAGAGGTACTTCTCAAGGTTCAAGTGGTTCACTGACCCTGTCGGGCTTCTGCCAGGCCATTTTCTGGGTGGAATTTTCGGCGTCACAATGATAGCATTTTTTACGCAAAGCGCCTATGCGGCGGCATCAGGGAACCCAACACTTCCAAACGGGCTTCTCTTTGGAGGTGGAATGGCTGCGTTGCATCAGCTCGGAATAGAGGTTTTTGGCATAGCCGTTGTGCTGGCAACAGTTTTTGTAATATCATACATTACAATAACCGGAGTTAGTCACCTCACAAACGGCTTACTAACTGATTGTGCGAAAAAACAGAACTGATATTTTTTTAGCATTGAATTTTTTTAATTAACTAAAAAATACCGTGCAGGCCTAGCATAATGGAGTTCCATGCTCATGATGTGTACTCGAAGGAACCATCATTTAAAGAGATCATAAACAACTGCAACATAATTTTCAGTTGGCCTCCGTTTACCGGTAAAAATTTGGCATAACGGAGGTTCTTTATTAGCTGGTTATGCGTAAAAGTTTATTAAATCTGTCAGGTCATCAGCGATCATGACAGTTACGTTTCTCAGCATGGACGATGTAAGATCTCTTGTAAACATTAAAGATGTGATAGGCGCGGTGGATGAAGCATTCAGGGAAAAGGCACGTGGCAACGTTCAGATGCCCCCTAAGGTTTACCTGTTCTTTCATGAGTACCAGGGTGATTTCAGGGTGATGCCTGCATACATACCTTCACTGAAATCGGCAGGGGTAAAGGTGGTTAACGTTCACGTGAAAAACAAGGAAAAGGGGCTTCCCACAGTCATGGCCACAATTTTGCTTTTGGACCCGGCTACGGGAGAGCCAACGGCCATCCTGGATGGAACACTGCTCACAAGCATGAGGACTGGTGCAGCTGGCGCAATAGCTGCAAGGGAAATGGCCAAGAAGGACTCCAAGAGCGTTGCCTTTGTGGGGGCAGGAACCCAGGCAAAGTTCCAGCTCATGGGGCTGGTTGAAACAGTAAAGGGGCTGAGAGGAAGAGCCTACGATGTATCAGACACATCAGTTGAAAAATTTGCTGAGTATGCCAAGAGTATGGGGGTTACAATGGATGTCGCTTCAAGCGTCAGGGAGTGCGTATCAGATGCTGACATAATAGTTACTACAACGCCAGCAACGAAGCCAGTTGTAAAGAATGAGTGGGTTCCTGAGGGGTCACACATAAATGCCATAGGAGCCGATGCACCGGGAAAGGAGGAGCTTGAGCCTGAGTTGCTTCTCAGGTCAAGGATTATAGTTGATGATATGGAACAGGCAGTGCACTCCGGTGAGGTGAACGTACCGATATCTAAGGGCATACTGGATCCAAAAAGGATTGCTGGTGAAATAGGACAAGTGCTTGAAGGCATGATAAAGGGAAGAACCTCTGACAGGGAAATAACGGTCTTTGATTCGACCGGGCTTGCGATTCAGGATATAGCTTCAGCAACGCTGGCGCTTCAGAGAGCCGCTGAGAAGGGCTACGGTACAAAGTTAAGGCTGTTCTGAAAAAAGCTTTTAAAACAATAGATTACAAGAGCTAATTATGAAGCTCATGATTGTGTTGCTCCTGTCCTTGCTTGCTACAACATATGCTCAGCAACCTTCAGCCACCGTAACGGTCTTTACAAACGGCTACGCAGGCATAACTGAAAACGCATCCGTTACAGCCTTTGTTCCATACAACATAACACTTATAGGGACGCCAGAGGCTCTCACTGTAACCTATTCTAACGGGTCGCCGGCGCTTTACAGCATTAGTGACAGCAACCTGACCATTATACCGGACATAAACGGAACAGTGAGCGTAAACTATTACACATACAGCATTGTGGGCAAGAACAATGTTTCGTGGTTTGTGAAGCTAGATACACCATATGAGACCAAGCTGATCCTGCCTCCAAATGCCTCGCTTGTATATATGAGTTCAATTCCGACCTCGGTGGGACAGGCTGATTCTTCCATCTACCTTATGCTTGGACCTGGGAACTGGACCGTAAGTTACGTCCTTTCTCCTCCATCAAGGGTCACTGTTTCAACCAAACCCACATACAACCTCTGGGAAATTAGTGCAGCCATAGTGGCAGCAGTTGGTGTCGTTACAGGCTATCTGATTTACAGGCGCAGGAGGCAAAAGATGAATGAGGGCCAGATGAGGGAGCTTGACGACCAGATAGTGCAGTTTTTAAAGAGCAGGGGTGGTTCTGCAAAGGAGAGTGAAATAAGGCAAAAGCTGGTCATACCAAAAACCACTGCATGGAGAGCCATAAAGAGGCTTGAAAGGGAGGGCAAGGTGAAGGTGATGAAAACTGATAGGGAAAACATCGTGGCTCTTGTGTAACGTATATGTTTTCTGAACAATCTGAGCAGCATTATTTATAGGTAGCCCATTACAAAGGTACTGCATGTACAGGATATCCAACATTGCGCTCCGGGGAAGGAAAGGTTCATATGAGCTCACCATTAATGGCGGTAAAATCTACAAAATAGCGCCATGGGATGGATCTGAAGGTGAAATAGACGGGGAAGGGAACCTGCTCACTGAATCCTTTGTTGTGCCTCATGTGCACATAGATAAGGTTGAAACGGGTCCAATGGTGGAGAAGGTTACAATGAACGTTTACCAGCTGGGAACAGGGGCACGGGATGCAATAAAGGCCGCAGCGCTGGTGAAAAAGGAATATGATCCAGATAAAATATATGTAAGGGTCAAGCAGAGAATGCTTGAAGCGATAAAATACGGTGTTACACATGTGAGGGGTTTTGTCGACGTTGATACGGCCGCAGAATTGAAGGGCTTTACCGGTGCTGTAAGGGCTAGGGATGAGCTCAAGTATATGATGCAACTCCAGATTGTTGCGTTCCCCCAACAAGGGCTCATCATGGATCCAGGGGCAGTTGATCTCGTAGAGGAAGCTGTCAGGAAGGGTGCTGATGTTGTGGGCGGCATACCATGGATTGAAGATGGCGAAAACGACCAGAGAGAGCACATAAGGCAGGTTCTGGAAATTGCAAAAAGGCACTCAAAACCGGCCGCTTTTCTTGTTGATGACGCGCCAGATCCAGCCTTGAGGTCACTAGAAATGCTGGCTGAGGAGACGGAAAATGCTGGAATGACCGGAAAAGTTGAAGCTTGCCACGCAAGGGCACTGCAGCTTTATGATGAAAGCAGCCTCATCAGGGTTCTGGGGAAGGTGAAGCGTGCTGAAATAAGCCTTGTGACTAATCCCCATACAGGGGCATATCATTTGCCCATTGCAAGGGCGCTGGATTATGGCGTGAACGTGGCCCTTGGCCAGGATGACTGCAACGATGCCTACTACCCATACGGCAGGTGCAACATGCTTGAGGTTGGGTTCCTTGCCACTCACCTTCTATGGTCGATGGATGAAGGTGGCAGGGAGATGGTCTATGATATGATAACCAAAAGGGCCGCAAGGGCCATCGGGCTGGAAGGTCACGAAGTTAAGGAGGGCTCAGACGCCAACCTCGTAATTTTGAATTCTGCAAGTGTGAGGGAAGCTCTGAGGTATCACAGGAAATCAAGGACCGTGCTGTTTGGTGGGAGGCCCGTTGCCCAGGGAACTTAAACCCCTAATGGTAATGGGAACATCGTCGGGCGCGGGCAAGACATTTTTTGTAACCGCCATTTTAAAAATACTGAAAGATATGGGCGTTGATGCCGTCCCTTTTAAGGCACAGAACATGTCACTCAATTCTGTGGTTGCAGATGGAGGAGAAATAGCGTACGCGCAGGCCATGCAGGCAAAGGCAGCAGGAGTGAAGCCAAGCGTGCTCATGAATCCTGTACTCATAAAGCCTGAAGCAGGAAAATCCCATGTTGTTGTAATGGGAAAGCATTACATGACCCTTAACCCCAGGGACTATTACAGGGACGAAATTCATGATAAGCTCTTGGGCATAGCTCTGGATTCATTCAGGGAGCTCAAAAGCAGGCATGAGCTTGTGGTCATTGAGGGAGCAGGGTCGCCTGCAGAGGTCAACCTGAAGGATATGGCGAACACTGAATTTGCCAGGGCAGTGGGTGCAAGGACCGTAATAATTTCAGATATTGACAGGGGTGGAGCTTTTGCAAGCATACTGGGCACAGTGAGCATAACAGGAAGGAGGGGGTTGATAGGGGCGGTGCTTAATAAATTCAGGGGCGATGAAGGCCTTTTGAGGCCTGCTTACAGAATCATGAAGGAAAGGTATAACATAAAAATCCTAGGTGCGGTGCCTTACCTGCCCCTTATGCTCCCGTGGGAGGACTCCGCTGACAGCCTACCCAGCAGAGGGGGAAAGATAAGGGTGGGAGTGGTTAAGCTTCCGCACATATCAAATTTTACAGACATCTATCCCCTCTACAAGGTAAGGGAGCTGGGCATCAGCTTTGAAGAGCTTCCAGACCCCCAGGATTACGATCTGACAATAATACCAGGCTCAAAGGCAACTGTTCATGACCTAATATACTTGAAGGTATCAGGCTTTGATGAGATGCTGAAGAGGGCCGTATCCGATGGTAAGAGGATCATGGGGATATGCGGCGGCCTCCAGATAATGGGAAAGAGAATTGTTGACAGGGTGGAAAGCGGGATAGGTGAAATTAACGGGTTGAGCATTCTTGAAGCTGAAACCGTAATGGAGCCTGTGAAGAAAGTGAGGAACGTGGAGGGGACAATCGTGGCCAAGGGTATGGAGGGAATACCCATATCCGGTTATGAAATACATTACGGAGAAACTGTTTCTCCTTCCCCGTTTGCTGTTATAATGAAGGAAAATGGTATGCCGGTCAGCAGGCCAGACGGTTCACAGGGCGGCAAGGCGTTTGGCACATATTTGCACGGAATATTTGAAAACGAAGGTTTTACGCTTTCTCTGATAAACACCATAAGGGCTGAAAACGGGTACGATGCCATAAGCGGCCCAGTTTCCCTGGACTATGATACTGAAATCCTTAGCGCATCAGAAGCTGTCAGGGGCAACGTCAACTTGGCAGCCATATTTGAAGCGATTGGCCTTAAACCATAATTTTTAATTTAATAAAGCAACGTTAATAAAGCCATTATGGGAAATTAGGTAAAAATGTCTGACTATGACGTAATTATAGTGGGTGGAGGGCCTGCAGGTGTAGCTGCAGCAAAGTCAAGCGCAGAAGCAGGAGCCAAGACACTTTTGCTGGAAAGGGAACCTGCAATAGCTGCATGGAAACCCTGTGGTGAAGCGACATCCCTAGAGACGTTCACAGATATGGGTCTGAAGGCTGATTACCCTCTTATTGTAAGAAAGGCAAACGCCATGGTCTTTTCCCCTAACGGCAAGTACGTTACAATAAACCAGGAAGGTTATGCCATAAACAAAACGTTCTTTCTGCAGGAAGTGGCATCCAAAGCCGCTCAGGCCGGTGCTGAAATACATGTGAGGGAATCATTCGAAAGCTTCGAGCGGGATGGCAGGGCAGTAAAGGTGAAGACGAGCAGCAACATATACACTTCCAGTGTGATAATCGGTGCAGACGGGTATCATTCTGCAGTGGCAAAAGTTGCAGGCATAAGGGAGAAATCAGAGCCGATACCGACGGTGCAGTACATAATGGCAAACGTTAAACTAAATCACCCAAATTCAGTCAGGTTTTACCTTGGGGAAAGCGTGGCTCCAAGGGGATATGCATGGATCTTTCCAAAAACTGACGACATAGCCGAAGTTGGCATAGGTGTCAGGGGGGCTGTGGCAAAACAGTACCTGGACAAGTTTGTGAAGGCGCACGCAGATGAGCTTGAAAGGGCCAGAATAATAGATTACCGCGGAGCGCCTGTGCCCATAGGGGGATTAATTAAAGATGCTGTCAGGGATAACCTGATCCTTGCAGGTGATGCTGCCGGCACCGTAATCCCATTTACAGGTGCTGGAATACATGCATCGCTCATTGCAGGGATGGTGGCTGGCAGGGTTGCGGCAAAATCATCACTTGAAGGAGATGTTTCAGCTCAGAGGCTTTCTGAATTTTACAGTGCCTACGATGATCCATGGGGTAGGAGAATAAGATCAAGCCTGAAGGCAATGAAGGTTTTTGAAAGGGCTTCAGATGATGACTTCAACCAGCTTCAGGAAATTCTTGATGAGGGTGACATACTGGACCTTGCAAACGGTTTTGATTTTTCAAAGGTAGCCTCCAAGCTAATGAGACATCCAATGCTTGCAATAAAGATAGGGACCAGGCTTCTCACTTCATGAAATTTTAGAAATACTCAAAATAAACAAATTCTCCCTTGTATGGGTACCATTTTTCGTTAATGCTTTCAACTTCAGCAAGTGCAGGGCCTTTCCTGCATTCTCTGATGAACTCTTCCAGTTTTTCCCTTTCGCCTTCAGCTATTATCCTTACAGAACCGTCTGGCATGTTCTCTGCAAAGCCAGTTACCTGTAGAACATCGGCTGCTCTCTTAGCAAATGCCCTGTACCCAACTCCCTGAACGAGTCCGCGCACAGTGATTTCGACTCTCTGTTTCATTATGCCATCACTTGGAAATCACTCAACCCTTAACGACCCCAATGGGTCTCATCCTGAAAATTCTTCTGGCAAGTCCGGCCATTTCGGTGGCTTCAGCTACAAGGTCAACATCCTTGTATGCCAGAGGTGCCTCTTCAGTAACCGTTTCTTTGCTTGCTGCCCTGACCATGATTCCCCTGTCCTTGAGCTCTTCGATCAGTGAGCTGTAATTGTAAGCCCTCTTTGCAGCTCCCCTACTCATGTACCTTCCTGCTCCATGCGCGGCGCTTCCCCAGCTGAGCGTATCGTTTTGGGAAACCCCAGCAAGCATGTAACTTGCGGTACCCATGCTCCCAGGTAATAACACTGGCTGCCCAATGGTCCTGTACTTTTCAGGTATAAATTCCGATCCCGGCCCGAACGCCCTTGTGGCACCTTTCCTGTGAACTATAACATCCCTCATATCGCCGTTGACCGAATGCCTTTCCCTCTTAGCTATGTTGTGGGCCACATCATATATCAGGTTCATGTCCAGCTTTTCAGGATCGCCTATTGTCCTGAAGCTTTCCCTTACCATGTGCGTTATCAGCTGCCTATTGGTCCATGCAAAGTTTGCAGCACTTATCATTGCTCCAATGTAATCCTGACCCTCACTGCTGCTGTAGGGCACAGCCGCCAGCTCTCTGTCCGGCAGTTCTATACCATATTTTTTGACCGATTTTTCCATTATCTGCAAGTAATCGCTGCAAACCTGATGGCCGTAACCCCTGCTTCCAGTATGTATAAGCACAAGAACCTGACCCTCCTCCTTAACACCCATTGCATCTGCTGCCTCCTTATCGAGCACTTTGTCCACAACTTCTATTTCCAGAAAATGGTTTCCGCTACCCAGACTCCCGAGCTGAGCCGCGCCCCGTGCTTTGGCTTCCCTCGAAACCTTTCTGGGGTCTGCGCCATTCATACTTCCACCTTCTTCCGCCGATTTCAGATCCTCGTCCCACGCATAATCGTTTTCAAGAGCCCACTTCATTCCAAGAGCAGCCACTTCATCAAGCTGTGAAGCGTTGAACCTGAACCCGCTCTTGCTGCCTAGCCCGCTGGGCACATTCCTGTAAAGAGAATCTAGCAGCTTCCCAAGAGAAGGCCTCAGCTCCTTTTCAGTAAGGTTAGTGCGCACGAGCCTTACACCACAGTTTATATCATAACCCACACCGCCAGGGCTTATCACGCCACCATCAAGGTCAAATGCGGCAACTCCCCCTATTGGAAAGCCGTAACCTTCATGTCCATCTGGCATTACATAAGAATAGTTGATTATTCCAGGAAGTTTGGAAACGTTCACTGCCTGCTGTAGGGTCCTGTCAGTCTTTATCTTTTCCAGGAGCTTCTGGCTGGCATACACCCTGACAGGCACGTTCATGTCGTCTTCCTTCGGAATTTCCCAGACATAATCGCTTACCATGTTCACCTGCATGTAGGTCGTTTACGCGCAGGTGCTAATAAACACTTATGCAACCTAAAAGTTAATTTTCCTGTGGAAAGAGTGACTAAATAAGGTTATGGTTTCCGTTAACCATGTTAACGTACACCTTCAGGAGTTATCATCTGCTTGATGCTTAAACTCCTTGGAT